>JAQIBE010000311.1 GCA_027859235.1 Desulfobulbaceae bacterium | reverse complement strand
CAGCCTGTTCTGCTGAATGATGTTGCCATTGACAGCGACGGGCGGATTTTTCTGCTCAGTGAAGAGATGAGCAAGGTTTATGTCTATGGGCCTGGCGAAAATTTTATTTTTTCTTTCGGCCAGAAGGGCGGATCCTCTGGAAAGATGAGTCGCCCCCGGGGGCTCAGTCTTGATGAAAAGAAAAAGTGTATTTATGTCGTGGATTATATGCGCCAGACCGTTTTAGTCTTTGATATGGCGGGGCGTTTCAGCTTTGAATTCGGCGGACGGGGTGCTGGGCCAATGTGGTTCAACTTCCCGACGGCCATTGATGTGGACTCCCAGGGGAGGGTCATTGTTGCGGATCTGTTTAATAACAGGGTTCAGATTATGGAGAGTGATTTTACCATGGATTTTCCTGCGTTTGGGAATACGAAGGGCATGCCGGACAAGGCTGCGGGAGCAAAAGAGTTGCAGCAGCCTTAGACAGGGCGACTGAAAAGTGTGCTGGTTGATTCATTTAGTAAGGAAGATGACTTGAGTCCTTTTAGAATTATATATATTTCCATTGCTGCCTTGTTCATGCTCCTGTTGCTGGGGGGACAGGTGCGGGCTGATACGGAATTTGTTGTTGTAGTTCATCGGGATAACCCTGTCCAGCGTCTGTCGGCCAGTGAGATTAAGTCTATTTTTCTTGGCAAGGAGAGGTTCTGGCCTAATGGTTTGCCCATTACCCTCATTATGAATAAGAATGAGGATATCCATGAGTCATTTACCCGTTTAATGCTCCAGAAGTCGCCGGCACAGCTATCGGTGTACTGGAAGAAAATTCTCTACAGCGGGGCCAGTATGCTGCCTCTGGCGGTGAAGGATGATGAAGCTGTGAAGTCGTATATGAGTCTGCATGTGAACACCATCTCTTATGTTGATGCGGACTCTCTGGATAAGCAGGTTCGGAAGATGGAGGTTACGCCCTGAGAAAAAGGTTCGGGAGTATTCGCACAAAAATATGGCTCTGTGTTCTTGTTTCTCTGGTGGGGTATTTTATTGCGACTGTCGCCAGCTTTTATTCGAATATGGCCCAGTATGACCGGTTGTCTCAGCTGGAGGAGACCTGGTTTCCCATGGCCTCGTTGGGTTCAGAGATGCGCCATGTCTTCCAGACTCAGATCGACCGCCATGAGGATGCCTTTCTCACCGGGGGTGAGGAGCTTGACGGCGAGATTAATTCACTCCAATTTCGGTTGATGAATAAGTTTGATCTGTTGGAGGAGTTGATTCGTAAGAACCCCTATGTTCCGTTGCCTTTAAGTCAAATTGAACTGCTTAAAAAGGATTATGGGCAATTGCTTGAACTTGGGCAGGGTATTGAACCCTGGATGGGTGAAGATGCTGAGTTAACCCCAGTAATGCAAAAGGAAATACAGCGCCATGGTCGGTTGCAGCACAATCTGCTGGAGCGTTTCACCGCCCTTGATGAGAGGTTTTCGGCCTGCTTTATTGAGGCTATTCAGGAAAATAAAGCAAAAAGTCTGCATACTACCTTTTTCCTCGGTTTTCTTTTTGTCCTGGTGATCCTCTGTGTCACCGTGATTATTGAGAAGATGGCCGGCCATCTTCTCATTAAACCTTTAACGACCATCAAGGATAATATCAGACGCTTTGCTGTGTTTCATGATGTGGTCGAACCCGAGGGGGTTAATCCCTCGGATGAGGTCGGGCTTTTGGCTTCGGCCTTTTGGGAAATGACCAAGGATTTAAAGGCCACCACCGTATCCAAAAGATATGTGGATAATATTATTCGTAATATGTCAGGGGCTCTCGTCGTTTTGGGGCTTGACGATTGTATTCAAAAAGTGAATCAGCAGGCAACAGAGCTTTTCGGCTATGGGGAGGGGGACTTGATTGGGCAACGTGTAACGCTGCTTTTTGCGAATGGGGAAGACAATCCCCTCCATAATGTGCGTGGTCTGGAAAACTGGTTTTGCCGGAATGTCGAGGTGGATTGCCGCCGGCAGGATGGTCATGTCTTTAAGGCGCATTTCTCAGGTTCAACCATGGACAATGAGATTGGTAAGGTGGTTGGGATTGTCTGTGTTTTAAATGACATAACCGAGATGAAAATAGCGGAGCAGAAGCTGAAGCGGATGGCGCTGTATGATGCCCTTACCGGGCTTGCCAACCGTCATCTCTTCTTTGATCGTCTGGACCTTGCCATCCACGAGGCAAAGCGGAGTGGGAATAAGTTTGCCTTACTCTTTCTTGATCTTGACAACTTTAAACCCGTCAATGACACCTTCGGCCATGATATCGGTGATCTGGTTCTTAAAGAGGTTGCGGCGCGGCTGCAACATCTGGTGCGATCCGGTGATACGGTGGCGCGGGTGGGCGGCGATGAATTTACGATTGTTTTGACCGGGATCCATGAAGAGCAGGCGGCGGCGCGGGTTGCGGAAAAAATTATTCAATGTATTGGCGCGCCCTTTATCTTTGGCGAAGTATCCTGTCCGTTGGGAGTAAGTATCGGTGTCAGCCTCTTTCCTGATCAGGGTGAAATGGCGGATCTGTTGATTAATAAGGCAGATCAGGCCATGTATTCAGCCAAGAATAAAGGCCGAAACACCTATTGTTTTTACCGGAAGTAAAGAGTCAAATCGTGTTAAAAAAGAAATTTTATGATGTCTATTGATACAATGAAGTCCAGGGTTGCTGAAACCATAAGTCGAAGCGGCAGTATTCGCACTAAGGTGTGGATGTGTGTTTTCATAGCCCTTGTCGGTTATTTCATCGCCACCTTATCGAGTTTTTATTCAAACAGTCGCCAGGCTGCCCGTCTGACTCATCTGCAGAAAGTTGAAATGCCTTTGGCCCTGCTCAGTGACCAGGGGTTGCAGGCCTATAAGGAGCAGATCGAAAAGTACGAAAATGCCTTTCTCACCGGAGAGGCAGAACAGGCCGTTCAGGGAAATCGCTTGAGCAGCCATGTTGTGGAGCTTTTTGAGTCCATGGCGGCGATTGCCGTGGATGACATCATCATTGACCACAAGACGTTGAATCTTGAAGAGTTGCTCGGACGGTATAACGAATTTGCAAGTTTGGCCTCCGAGGTCTATTTGAGCACCCAGGCCATTGAGACATCCATCGGACTGCAGAAGAAGGTGCAGAAATTAGGCAGTATGCAGACCAGTATTTTAAATGATCTGCGCCATGTTGCCGGGTATTTTACCCAGCAGGTTGAGGTTGAAATACAGGAGCAACGGCGAAGTGCTCAGTTTCACACCTTCTTTTTGGGTGGTCTGTTTGTGGTGGTGCTGGTGTCCGCTATTTTAATCAGTCACTGGTTTGCCAGTAAACAACTCATTGATCCCCTGGCCAAAATTCAGCGCATGGTTCAGTCCTTTGCCAAGAGCCGAGAGATCACCAGGCCCCGGCTGGGAAGTGAGAGTGATGAGATTAATAAACTGGCTCTTTCTTTCTGGGATATGACCCAGGAGCTGAAAGATACCATGGTTTCCAGGGATTATGTGGACAGTATCATAAAAAATATGTCCGGATGTCTCATGGTTATTTCCGCAGATCTTGTCCTATCCAAGGTCAATACTATGACCACCTTTCTTCTGGGTCGAGATGAGCAACAGCTCCTTGGGGTGAAGGTTTCGGATCTTGTCTGTGACGACATGCAGTCGCTTTTTCAGGAGAAGGCTGTTCGGCCGCTTCTCGACGGGAACGACGTGGTTAATCTGGAAATCTGTCTAAAGAGAGAGGACGGGATTCAGCTTCCGGTGCTCTTTTCAGGTTCGGTGATGCGCAATGGTGAGGACACCATTGTTGCCCTGATTTGTGTGGCGAATGATATTACCGAACGGAAAAAAAGCGAGCAGGTCCTCCGCAAAAACGAGATTGACCGGGCCCTGGCCCAAACCGCCTCTTTGGCCCGTATCGGTGAGCTGACCTCGAGTATTGCCCATGAAATGCGCAATCCTCTGTCTTCTATTAAAATGAATATCCAGACCATTGAGCATGAATTGGGTGATGTGAATCCCGTCTTCCACGAGTTGGCGACCATTGCCAAGGATCAGTCCCTGCGTCTTGAGGTGATGCTGAATGATCTGCTGAGCTATGGCAAGCCCCTTACGCCGCAGGTGGTCAGAACCACATTTAATACCCTTCTTGATGAGACCCTGATCGCGGTGGCACAGGATAAAAAAGAAAAAGGGGTCATTCTGGAGATCGTCGACAAGCTTCAGGATATCCCCCTTGAGATAGACAAGGAGTTGATGATCCGTGCCTTGTCGAATTTGCTTTTGAATGCGATTCAATGGTCACCAACACGCGGCAAAATATTTATTTCAAGTCGTTTGACTTCCCGCCTGGCATCTCATGATCAGGCGGTTATTGAGGTTCGTGATTCCGGTCCTGGGTTGGATCCGGACAAGAAACACCGGCTGTTTCAGCCTTTCATGACGACCCGTCAGGGGGGCACAGGTCTCGGCCTTGCCAATGTGCGTAAGATCGTCGAGTATCATGGCGGTTCTGTAACAGGTGCGGATCATGTCCTGGGCGGTGCCGTTTTTACGATTACGTTTCCCCTGGTCTCTCCTGACCTGACATTACCTGAAATCATGTAACGTTGATCCCCGTATTTCCCGTTACCGGGGCAAAATGTCACATCTCCAGATTGTAACCTCACCCTCCTCAGGAAGTGCCCACTTCCTGAGACAAGCTCCATTCTTTTCTCTTCTCCAAGAAGTAATTCCTCTGGATTGTATTATTTATCTATTTGTAAAAAGGTTGTTTATCCTGTTTGCCTGTTGAAACAACACCGTGTGGTTCAACTCTTGCTAATTTCTTGTACAGCCCGGTTGTTTTCTCTGAATCAAAAGAACGTTCTGTTTGGAATCAGAGAGTCGGGTCTCAGGTACGTTATGTCAGGCATCTTTTATGGCCTTGAACCTCAAGAGAAGGAGAATCGCTCTGAATACTTTAGAAAATCGACGAGATCAGCTTCGAGTGCCCCTCAACCTCAAGTTCCGTTTGCGCGAGAGTTACCAGAGCTATTCATACCTGGCTGAAAGTTGTGACATTAATGCCCATGGAGTTAAAGTTATAACGGATGCCCCTTTGCAACCGGATATGTGCGTTGAGCTTTGGCCTGAGGATGAGGGGGGGATGCAGCTCAATGATTATGCGGAGGGCAGTTATTTTGTCCACGGCGATGTGGTGTGGTCCAAAAAAAATCAATGCACCCAGAAAACCACGTACGGCATTGTCTTTAAACGTAAAGTTGACTGGTCTGTTCCCATGCAGGCCCTGACGGAGAAGATGGGACCAGTTCAACAGGTTGATATTCCGCCCCAATTTGTTTTGGATGCCATGGTGGATGGTGTTTTCAGTGTTGATGCCGATTGGCGGATATCAACCTTTAACAAGGCCGCCGAAGAACTCACCGGCTGGAAGCGGGAGGATGCCATAGGGCTTTATTGTCATGACGTGTTTAAATCCAATTCCTGTGGTGAAGGTTGTGTGTTGGCGGAAAGTATAACGAGCAATAAGCCAGTGGAGAATCGTTCGGTCTTTATTACCCATGCCAATGGAAATCGAATCGGTGTCGCGATCAGTGCAACCCCACTGACCAACCGGGAAGGCGAAATTGTTGGCGGAGTCCAGGTCTTTCGGGAGGCGAAATCCCTGCTTGGGCGTGATGTCATTCTTGATAATGTCGCCGACGGCATCTTTACCGTGGATACGCATTGGCGTATCACCTCCTTTAATAAGGCGGCTGAGGATATCACCGGTGTACCGGGCCAGGAGGCTATTGGCCAGTATTGCAGTGATATCTTTCATAGCAGCATCTGCGGGAAATCCTGTGCCATTGCCACCAGTATCAGTACCGGGCAGCCGGATGGAAATCGCTGTATTCAGATTCGCAATGCCAACAATGAACAGATTCCGGTGAGTATCTCTGCCGCTCCCCTTTATGATAATCAGGGAAATCTGATCGGCGGGGTGGAGACCTTCCGTGATCTTCGTCCGAGTAAGGTTCATGACTATGGATGCTGCAAGCAGAATCAGATGGGAGATATGATCAGCAACAGCCCGGCCATGAACCGTATCTGTGAAATTTTACCCCAGATTGCCGAAAGCGGCAGTAATGTTCTGATTCTGGGTGAATCGGGAACAGGGAAGGAAATTTTGGCAAAGGCGTTGCATGGTCTGAGTGATCGTGCTGATGGACCGCTTATTACGGTGAATTGTGGAGCCTTGCCCGATACCTTGATGGAATCAGAGTTGTTCGGTTGCAAAGCGGGAGCTTATACCGATGCGAAGACTGACAGGATTGGCCGCATCGCTGCGGCTGAGGGAGGAACCCTTTTTCTGGATGAAATAGGTGAGGTGTCGTTGGCGATGCAGGTTAAACTGCTCCGTGTCCTTGATACGAAGCGTTATGAGCTGTTGGGGGGTAATGAGTCCATCGAGGCTGATATCCGCATCCTGGCCGCCACGAATTGTGATCTTCAGGTGTTGCTGGAAAAGGGGCAGTTTCGTGAGGATCTCTTTTATCGACTCAATGTAGTGAATCTTAAACTGCCGACATTAAGGGATCGCATCCATGATATTCCCCTGTTGGTGGATCATTTTATTGAGAAATTCAACGCTGAAAGGGGGATGGATGTCGGCGGCCTGGACGACGAAACCCTGCGGATTATGATGGAATATGATTTTCCAGGTAATATTCGAGAGCTGCAAAATATTATCGAATATGCCTTTATTTTATGTAAGGGTGGCTTGATTGGCGTAAAGCATTTACCCGCTACCATGCGGGGATCTTCTTCGGAAAGCGGCCCGGAACCCTTTCTCCCATGGCGCAAACCTTTACTTTTGCAAGAGGTTGAGAAGATGACTATTTTTGACGCATTACAGCGCAATAGCTGGAAAAAAATGAAAACCTGCCGAGAGCTGGGAATTTCCAAAGATACCCTGCGGCGTAAAATTTCCCGCTATGAGTTGCTTGGTCAACCTGTACAGCATGTCGCTTAAGGGTAGTGAGCCCCCCTCACTCGGCAGGAAAGTATCGTAAAGCAGGGGGGAGCATGGGGGCTGATTCGTACTCGTTTTACATCCGCAAAAACAGGAGATTCGCCAGGCCGATCAGAAAACCCAGCAGCGCGCCAAACAGGTTAATGTATTTAAACTGTTCCTTCATGATGGACATGAGAAGATTCTCCAAACGCATGAGATCAAGGCTGTCGACCTTCTGGGTGACTAACTCCTTGATGTTCAGGCAGTCAACAAGGGTTGGCACTTCACGAATGAGCAGGTCGCTGATCTTGGTTCGGGTGTAGTCCTTGATGGAAACCTGGACATCCAGGGGGAGCATATCCTTTAACGGGCCAATGGGATGATGCAGGAGCTTCTTCTCGATCTTTTCAACAATGAGATTGTCCAG
>JAQIBE010000284.1 GCA_027859235.1 Desulfobulbaceae bacterium | reverse complement strand
TCAATAAGACGATTTAACATGGCGTTTCTCCTTTTGGTTGATTAATGGTCATGCGGATCAAAACCGCTCTTGGCGATCTCTGAGGCCACAAAAAAGGCACCTTTCATGACAACACGACTGCCGGCAGGAACACCGGTGATTTCCCGCCACTGGTCAAGTGAGCGGCCCAGCTCAACTTCATGTGCTTTGAAAAGACCCGGTTTCTCCTCGACAAATACTGTCCAATCCCCATCACCACCGCGCATGAGCGCGGATTCCTGTACTGCCAAAACAGGTTCTTTGGTGGTAAAGGAGAAATAGACATCGGCAAACATGCCGGGATGCAAACGGTGGGCTTCATTATTGACCAGCAGCCGCACTACGCGGGTGCGGGTTTGGAGATCAATGGTATGGGCCTCCTGGGTTACCTTGGCGGCAAAGACTTCATCGCCGATGTGCACTTGGGCCTCTGTACCGGCTGGGACCTCAAGTTTTGCGGTGGGCGCCAGACGGGCTTCGACCCATAACTCCTGTTCATCGGCTAATTCCATCAACGCTCCCCCGGATTCCACCCGCTGCCCTTGGCGAAAATCGTCAGAGAGTACGGCCCCGGCTATGGCCGCGACCAGGGTGTATTCGCCAAGGGGTTGTGATTTTTCACCAAGGGATTTTATGGCCTCGGGGGATAATCCAAAAGCCAATAATCGGCCGTAACCTGCCTCGTAATCCGTTTGGGCAACAACAAAACGCGTGTCGCCTACAGCCTTTCGCCCTAATTTTTTCACCCGTTGCCATTCGGAATCGGCAACGCGAAAGGCCGCTTGGGCCTCGGCAACATTCTCACTAAAGAGGGTCACCAGCGGTTGTCCCTTTTGGACATGATCGCCCAATCCTGCATGACGGCGCAGGACAACGGAATCAACGCGCGGGGATACCAGGTAACTGGTATAGCCGTTTGCCTTGACCTCGCCGGGGGCATAGACCATATAACTCATGGCGCGAGGGGTGAGGACAGCTACCTTTATATTTGCCAAGGACGTTTGCTCGTGCGACAGGGAAACGCCTTCCCCTGGGAGATCTTCAGAAATGGCGCCGTGGCCGTGACCATCATCTTCTGCCAGCGCGTTGCCTGGTATCCAGGCAAGCAGGGAGGCAAGGACAATTAATTTTAAAAGCTGTGTCATGATTATATTTCCTTAGTTGTGATTACTTACAATGATTAAGGTTGTATTGAGCTGGCCTGTTTGCAGGAGCCAGTCGACCCGGGCTGAGTGGAACAGCGTCCGGAGTTCAATCCCGGCTATGAGCCCTTCGCTGCGCTGCTGCATGGCGAGGAGATATTCTGTGGTACTCATATCGCCGCTCCGCCATTGTTTTTCAAGGAGTTGTCCACTCCGTTCACCTCGGCCCTGCATGAGATTTTGCCAGCGCTCAAAGCGTTGCTGATACTCCTGCAAAGCCGCTTGAGCCGCAGCGATGGCAAATTGCTGTTTACGCCTAGTTGCCCGGTATTGGGCTTTAGCAGAGGCGGCGTTCTGGCTGGCGGCTTGAACTTCGCTGCTAAAATTATTGCGAAAATGCAGCGGGATGGAGAAGGTCAGACCAACCACGCTTTCCTCACCGCTTTCCCCGGCATTGATTCCGAAGGTCGGATCAGCTTTGGCTTCGCGACGGGCCAATTCTGACCCTTGTTGCAACGCTTCCCATTCAGCCCTGGCTGCCATCACGGCGGGGTAGTCATCTTGCCACTGGTCGGCCGGGGTCTGGTTTATATTGTCGGCAGACCAAAACTCCGCGGGGATTTGCGCCCTTTCTGGCGACCAGTCGGGAAGCAGCTCCCGCAAACGCGCCTCTGCCTTCCTGAGCCCAGCCAGGGTCTGGGCCGTTTCCTTGAGTCTCTGTGATAAGCTAAAATAGGTTAACTCTGCATCGAGCTGGCCCAGGTCGCCGGCCAGTTGTCGCTCTTTAACCAGGTTGAGCAGGGTGTCCATGTGCGACTCCTGCTTTTGAGCCAGCTCAGCCTGCTGACTTACGGCCTGCCATTCGATCAACGCCTGCATTGCTTCGGCTGTTTTTTGCTGTAGGACGAGCGCAAAGGCTTGTTGGGCGGCGCTTCTGGTGAAGCGGGCTTGCTGTTTACGGGCACCGCGTTTATCCCAGAGATCGATGGTCTGATTGACTCCTATCCGGTAATTATTGTCCTCCCCCTCACGTTCATACTCCGTCTCAAGTTCGGGGTTATACAGGGGCCTCTCTCGACCTTCTGACATGGAGATAACGGCGTTCATTCTCTCTTTTGCAGCAATGACCTCAGGGTGTTGTCCGATTTGGTTTTGCAACCAGAATTCCCATGATGAATCTGAGGTCGCAGCGCACAGTACTCCTGGCAAATAAAGGGTACAAATGCACCCCATGATGAAGCGTTTAAGCATACAACTATACATAAAGATATCCTCTAAAGTCTCTTGATCCGTCACTTGAAAATCGGGTAACGGTTAACAGCAACTGGACCGTTCTTGCGTGGCGTGTGCTTAACATCGCATGGCTACGCTATCTGGTGGAATCCAGAAGGAAGAACAGGCTAGTGGGCAATAGTGCCCGTATGGGGAGGGTTTAAGGTGGGGTGTTTGCTACTACGACTAAACGATTGGAGGGCGAAAGTCAGGGGGAAGAAAAATTGCGATGGTGGAGAAAGAATAGGTCAGCAAAACCGGCTTGAATTGTGCAAACTGCAGATTGCCGCCATGATGGGCACGAAGAGCAGCTACTACACTGTGGCTGTGGCAACAGTGATGTTCTCCATGTTGGTCGTCAGC
>JAQIBE010000201.1 GCA_027859235.1 Desulfobulbaceae bacterium | reverse complement strand
GCCCCCTCCTGCCCTACGCCCTCTCCTTTGCCGCCGGAGCCATGATCTATGTGGTGGCGGAGGAACTCATCCCTGAATCCCAGGCCGAAAAACATTCCGATATTGCCACCATCGGCGTCATGGTCGGCTTTGCGGTGATGATGACCCTTGATGTCGCCCTGGGCTGAGTCTCCGATACAGAGAACCGCAGAAGTTTTTTCATAACATATCACCCGTTGAGACAAAGGGATCCCCTGCAGCCAGACGGTGCAGCACCTGCATATTCCGGAGATCCTCCTGTAAATCCTCCTCTTTCGGGGTTTCCAGGGTCATGGGCACATCCCGCAGAAAGTCCGCCGTCATGATCTGCTTAAAGCCATCGAGACCGATCTCTCCCTGACCGATATGGGCATGGCGGTCAACCCGTGAACCAAGTCCCTTCTGCGAATCATTGAGGTGGATGAATTTGAGTCGGTCTAAACCGATAATTTCCGCAAACTGCTCAAAGGTGTGGTGGAAGGTTTCCGGTGTTCTGAAATCATACCCTGCCGCAAAGATGTGGCAGGTATCCAGACAGACGCCAAGATGATCTGAACACCCGCAGGTGTCAATAATGGCAGCAAGCTCCGCAAAGGTCGCACCGATGCCGGTGCCCTGCCCGGCGATGGTTTCCAAGAGAATCATGGGGGGATCATCACCCAGATCAGCCAGCCGATACGCCTCATCAAGCCCCTCGGCTATTTTAGCGATGCCGGCCTCCATGCCTGCTTTGCCATGGGACCCGGGATGCATCACCACATGGGGAATCGCCAGTCCTGCCGTGCGCTGCAGTTCCCCGGCTACTGCCCGGATGGATTTAAGCCGGGTCTCATCCTTGGCGGATGCCAGATTGATGAGATACGAGGAGTGCACGGCAATGGGAAAGTCACCCCACTCTTGCCAGGCCTGCTGAAACTTCTGGATCTCATCACCACTCAGTACCCGTGTCTGCCACTGCCGCTGGTTCTGGGAAAAGATCTGCAAGGCAGTGCCGTTGATGGAACGAATACGCTGGATGGCCTTATGTAAACCACCGCTGATGGACTGGTGGGCTCCTAACAACATGGGGATCTCCAATTAAAGAAACTGACTATCAGCGCTTAGCCGATGACTGCCCGGCCTCATGTCCCGGCCCGGTAAGGGGTACAAAAGCCACGGACAGGACATCCCTGCGCCGAAAACTACCGTTGGCCTCCTTCTCCAGGACCAGGAGCTCCTGGCCCTGGCGGGGCAGCCCCACCGGGATGACGAGTATGCCGCCGGTCCGGAGCTGTGCCTGCAGGGGTTTGGGCACGTGATTGGCTGCGGCCGTGACAATAATCCCGTCAAAAGGGGCGTGCTCCAACCAGCCATGATAACCGTCACCCTGGCGCACCTCAACATTATCATACCCCAGGTCACGGAGACGGTCTGCGGCCTGACGGGCCAGACCGGGAATGATCTCCACGGAGTAGAGTTTTCTCACCAGCCGGGAGAGGACAGCGGCCTGGTAGCCTGAACCAGCCCCCACCTCCAGCATCACATCATCCGGGTCAGGGCAGAGCAGATCGGTCATAAGGGCGACGATAAAGGGCTGGGATATGGTCTGCCCGTTGTCGATGGGCAGGGGGGTATTGGCATAGGCATGCCTCCTGAGGGGAGATGGTACGAACTGGTCACGGGGCACCCTGGCCATGGCAGCCAAGACCTCTGGCCGCAGGGTTGAACGGCCGGTGATCCATTGGGTCGCCCGGGTCTCGTTCTCAATGGTGCGCAACATCTCCTGTATATCTGGACCGGCCATGACGTCCTCCCTGCTCCCAACCTCTCTCACCCCAGAGGTCTGTTGTTTTTGAATATTCTGCGGTTATCTATACCTATCCCTTAATAACGGCCAGGGGGCGCAGCTCCACCATGACCTCCACGAGATCCAGCTGATTATCAATCACCTGATCAATGTCCTTATAGGCCCCGGCCGCCTCGTCCAGATCCCGCCTGGAGCGCAGACCATGGATAATGCCCTGCTCATCCAACCGTTTCTGCTCCCTCCCCAGGTCCAGTTGGCGCTGGGCCATCTTGCGCCCCATGCGGCGGCCCGCCCCATGGGAGCAGGAATGGAAACTGTCGTCATTGCCCAGTCCCCGCACCAGGTAACTGGGGCTGCCCTGGGAACCGGGGATGATGCCCATTTCCCCGGCCCTGGCCCGGGTTGCCCCCTTGCGGTGCACCATGACATCCTTATCGAAATGATGCTCCAGGGCGGCATAATTATGGGCAATATTGACGGGTGGCTCAAAAAAGACCGGAGCCGCCACCTTCATGATAGCCTCCTGCATACGCTGCAGCATGAGCTCCCTATTGGCCCGGGCAAAGTCCACACAGAACTGCATCTCCCTGAGATAGGAACGGCCCGGATCACTGTCCACCAGCAGAAAGGCCAGCTGCCATTGCCTGGGAATTCTGCTGCCCTGCCTGGAATTGAGGTCAATGGCCAACTGATTATAGTAATTTGCCACCTTATACCCGAGGTTACGGCTGCCGGAATGGACCATGAGCCAGATATGACCGTCATTGCCCTTCTGGATTTCGATAAAGTGGTTGCCGCCCCCCAGGGTGCCCAGCTGGTGGAGGGCGCTGTTGTACTCCCGGGGGACAATGGTCAGATCATCCAGGGAGCCGTGGGCGGGCGAAGGCATCCGCCCACGGCCCTGGGGATGCTTATGATGCTTGAAACCCAATGGAATGGTGGAGCGCATGACCTGCATGGCGTCCTTGAGCTGCTTGCGGGACAGGGACGCCAACGAAGTACGCACTGCTCCCATGCCGCAGCCGATATCCACCCCCACCGCATTGGGGATGACCACCCCCAGGCAGCCCATGACCCCACCAATGGGCATGCCGTAGCCGAGATGGGCATCGGGCATGATAGCCACATGGCTATGGATAAAGGGCAGGTTGGCCATATTCTGGGCCTGGACCAGGGTGGAGGGCTCAATATCATCCAGCCAGAGCTTGATGGGTGTTTTTTCACTGCTGATAATCTGGCGCATGTTCCTCCATTTCCGAAAAAGATAGCGGTTTTCAAGATTGAACTACAGCATCTCCCGCCTGCACTCATCAATGACCTGATCCAGGGCCGCCTTCAGCTGGGGGGGCAGTCCCATGATATCGACATTAAGAAACCCCTGGACAATCACGGCCGTGGCCTCATCCTCATCCAGCCCCCGGGCCATGAGATATTCAATCTCCTCCTGGGCAATCTTGCCCACGGCTGCCTCATGGGAGAGCTCCACCCCCTCCACGCACCCCTCTAACTCAGGGATGGCATGGATGGACCCATCCCCCAGGATGAGCCCCTTGCACTCCAAATGACCGCGGCAGGGCACGGTGTTGCCACGGATATGACCCCGGGCAAAGAGTGTGCCGCCGGTGGAAATGGCCCGGGAGATGATCTCCCCCTTCGTATGCGGACCGTTGAGATTCATGCGAGTGCCGCAGTCCACCCGGCAGCCGGGGGGTGCGATAATGATGGAGTTGCTCCTGGACACAGCTCCGGCGCCGTTGAGATCAATGGTGGGGTACATCTGCAGACTCTTCACCGGCCGCAGAAGGATGTAATTGGACTCAAAGACCCCGCCCTCCTCAACAACAGCCCTGGAACGGGCCCGCACATCCACCTGCTCCCCCCAGTTATGGATCATGGTATAGGTCAGTCTTCCACCCTTCCGGACATAGAACTCGCTGACACCGATATGGGCTCCACTCCGCTCCTGAGCAGCAATGGCACAGCCGGTGATGATATGGACCTCTGCCCCCTCTTCGACAATGATAATATTATGAATGGCCTGTCCCACCCGTTCGCCCTTCATGAACAGACAGCTCTGCACCGGATCCGGAATCTTGGCCCCGGGCGCAACGCGGATGAAATAACCGCCCTGCAGCCTCTCATCCACCAAACGGGTAAAGGGATCCTGGTGCGGCTCGATGAGCTGCCAGAAATAGTCGGGAAGACCGTTATAGCGGAGCAACGCCTCCTTGATGTCAAGGAGCTCCACATCCGGGTGGCTGGAGTGACAATAGGCCTGGCCCTGATCCAGATGCATGAAGGTCCCGCTGCGCTGTTTTTCTGTGGCGTCAAACCCCGCCAT
>JAQIBE010000186.1 GCA_027859235.1 Desulfobulbaceae bacterium | reverse complement strand
CGTTGCAATTACCGCCAAGACATTTACACCCCTCAAGGGGGCACTGAAAAGAGTCCAATCCTTAATTATCGTTTTAGCGGAATAGGAGCCAACAGATGGATGAAAAACGAACGTTTCTTGGCGTTGATGTTGTCAAACCACGGGTTGGCTTCTTTGAACTCAGCTCCTGCGAGGGGTGCCAGCTGCAACTTCTCAACAATGAAGCCACCTTATTGGACTTTCTCTCCATGGTTGAGGTTGTGAACTTCCGCGAGGGTATGACTGAGAAGAGTGACGCGTATGACATCGCCTTTGTGGAAGGATCCATCACCAGAAAGGATGAGGAAGAGCGGTTGCTCGCCATCCGCAGGAATGCCACCCTGGTGGTGGCCCTCGGCTCCTGTGCCTGCTTTGGCGGGGTGAACCAGTTGAAAAACCGGTTCAACGATCTTGAATGGGTCAAAAAAGAGGTGTATGGCGACCACCCCATTGACACCCAGGAGACCAAACCATTAAGCGCTATTATTGATGTTGACCTTGAAATCTACGGCTGCCCCATAAAAAAAGAAGAGGTTGAAACAATTGTCACCAACCTCATTCTCGGCAAAGCCATCAACCACCCCAAATACCCCATCTGCATGGAGTGCAAGGCCAGGGAGAACATCTGCCTCTTTGATCTTGGCGAACCCTGTCTCGGCCCGGTCACCAGGGCAGGGTGCGATGCCTGGTGCCCCAGTAATCGCCTCGGCTGTTGGGGATGCCGAGGCCCGGCACCGGCGGCCAACATGGCCCAATTCCTGGAAATTTGTAAGGCTAAGGATATTCCCATGGAACGGATCATGGATCGACTGGAATGCTTTGGCGGTTTTCAGCAAAGCGTTGAACAATTACGCACCAAGGAAGGAAGCAAACCATGAAGAAGTTAACCTGTAATGTTGACATCAAACATCTCACCCGGGTTGAAGGCCACGGTAATATCAAGATCACCATTCAGGACGGCAAGGTTGCAGAGGCACGCTGGGAGGTGGTTGAGACCCCGCGATTCTTTGAGGCCATGCTGGTGGGTAAGCATTACGAAAATGCCCCCTATATCTGCGGCCGGATCTGCGGAATCTGTTCCATTGGTCACACCCTGGCCTCCATCCGCACGGTGGAAAACTGTTTTGGCATGGAACCCAGTACACAGACAGCAAAGCTCCGCCTCCTCCTCAAACATATGGAGACTCTGCAGTCCCATATCCTCCATGTCTATTTCCTCGCCGCCCCGGATTTTCTGGGGGTGGGCTCGGTCCTGCCCCTCACCCAGAGTCATCCCGATGTGGTGCAGCGGGCCCTGCGTTTAAAGCTGCTGGCCAATGATATCTGTGATGAGGTGGGGGGGCGCAGACTCCACCCCACCCGCACCGTAGTAGGGGGATTCACCATGCTGCCGGATAAGTACAGGATGCAGCAGTTTAAATCCCGCCTCAAAACCTGCCTGCCGGACCTCACCGATTCTGCGGAACTCTTCAAGTCCTTTGCCTTTCCAGACTTTACCAGGGAGACCGAGTTTGTCTCCCTCAAGGGGGTCAACGACTATCCCTTCATCGGCGGCGACCTCATTTCCACCGATGGTGTGAATAAGAAAGAGCATGAATACCGAACCATGAGCAACGAGTATATGGATGAATATTCCACCTCAAAGCTCAGCAAACTCAGTCGTCAGTCCCTGGCGGTCGGTGCCCTGGCCCGGTTCAACAATAACCACGTCCATCTTGAGAAGATGGCCAAGGATGTGGCAACCATGCTGGGCTTGACTCCGGTGAACCATAATCCCTTTATGAATAATGTGGCCCAGTTGGTGGAATGTGTCCACGTGGTGCTGGATGCCATCCGCCTGATTGATGAGATCCTGTCCACCGAGTACCAGGCTGAGCGCCAACCGGTGACGCCCCGGGCCGGTGTAGGTGTGGGGGCGGTGGAGGTGCCACGGGGCATCCTCTACCACTGCCTTGAGTTTGATGGGGACGGGCGCATCATCAAGGGTGATTGTGTCATTCCCACCAGCCAGAACCACGCCAATATCTTCCACGATATTGAGGAGCTGGCCGTCTTCTGTGTGGAGCACGGCAAGACAGACAGGGAAACCGAACTCCTGGCTGAAATGCTGGTGCGGGCCTATGACCCGTGCATCTCCTGCTCGGTACATTAAAGACCGCAACAGCACATAAGAACCAGTGGAACATCACGCTCCACCGGTTCTTACTGGCAACTCCACCCTACAACACCCTGGGCAGGCGCCCCTGCCATCCTGATTAACAGCCTTCCACAACAGCCCTCTTCTTGTGGGACTTGGTTTTAAGGGTGATGACAGTCCCCACCTTCAGGCTGCCGGTCTGTTCACCGCAATCCAAAATGACGGCCGTATCCTTCACCGCTGAAACCGTACAACGGGTCTGAGCCGCATTACCATTCATGGCAAATCCGCCAATCAAGAGACATCCGGCAGCAACTGTAATTAATTTTTTCATAACATTTTCCTCTTCCTGAAGTGAGCCGGTTATACCGACGTTTAAGACTCTCTAAAGAAAGCCCTGTGTGTTTGACTTCAAGGTAAGGGATAAAACCGCAGGGCAATAGAGGACATCGACACGTATAGGGGCGACGGGCAGGGGATATCGACCCGATATCGGGTCGCAGAAGAACAAAAACAGGGGAGAAACAAGGTGCAGAAAAAGAAGGACGGGAGGGGGCCAGGTCCGATGCAGCCTTCAGCGTAACCATTGGCCACGAAACATCACTGGTCTTTATCCATCTGACCAAAATCACAGAAAGGATTGACAACACCGGTCTGATGTTTGTGAAGAAGAGAATCCGGATCAAGAAGAAATCCATCAACCTGATGGGCCGGGTCAAAAAATTCCTTATTAAAAGCGGAAATTAAATTGAGTTGCTCCCAGCGCGTCAAATAATATTCAATCAGATCAGGCAGGTTACTGAAGACCGTTTCCTGGGGAAAAGGATCCCTGAAACTGGACTGGTTAAGCTTCGCCGCATTCAGCACCTGACTTTCATAAAAATTTTCGAGAAACATGAGCTCAGCCGGCATCCGCGCCTCAATCCCTAGACTTCCCATCATCTTCAACAGTTGAGCCAAAAGACCAGCACCCCATTGGGCCAGATCCAGAGGCATATAAAAATTCCGGGGTTTCTTCAGCTCCAGAAAACTCTTAATGGTCAAAATCAGCTGGGGCAGGGAAACCTGATTTGAATCCACAAAATTATAGATCTCTCCCCGGAACTCCTCTCTGTTCTTGAGGATGTGATCAATAAAAGGGCCAATCTTTTTGGCATTGGTATAGGAATGACAGACATCCTTACGGGTAAACAACCAGGGCATGGACTGATCGGCAACGGAGAATAATAATCGATGAAATCCCTGTATCTTATGATCATGTTTGCCATAGACTATGCCAAGGCGCACGGCAGTGTAATCGAGCCCCTCGTTTTCCGACAGATACGCCAAACTCTTTTCACACATCAACTTTGACTTGGCGTAATGGCTCATCTCCGCAACCAGGGGCAGAACCTGATTTTCCTGCACATCTGACCCGTTTGCCAGAACAGCCGCAGAACTGATATAGATATAGGGAATTTTCAGGGCAATGGCCGCCTTGGCAAGGTTGATGCTGCCGAGATAATTGACCTCATAGGCCATCTGCGGATCACTGTCGATGGCCGCAATAGCCGAATTTATAATAAAATCAGGGCGATAATATTCAATATATTGCTTGATATCATCAGGGTTCCTCAGACTCAATTTTTTACTATTCGGGGCGAGGAGCTGAATATTAGAATCACAATATTTTTTAAAGAAATAGACAATGCTACCACCAATAAGACCAGAACCACCGACAACAATACCGACCTTTCTACGAATCTCATGTTCCATATCAGCAACCCCTTATCAAACACACTTAATCAGACATTCGCATAAAAAAACTTGTACCACATTGTGGTACTTTTATGATACATTAGCTTTAATTATACCATAACCCAAGTGTAGGATAAAATTCGTCCAAAAGAACAGGAGTTTTTTGTGGATAGCGCAGAGTTTATACAGGCCCGGACCACCCTTGGCAAAACCCAGAAACAAATCGCCGAACTTCTGGGTCTTTCCATTAAAGCTATTCACAGCTATGAACAGGAGTGGCGTACGATTCCCTCACATGTTGAACGCCAAATTTTTTTCCTGCTCTCCAGAACCCGGAGCAGCGACAAAAAACTCAAACCCTGCTGGACCGTTAAAAAATGCCCAAAAAAAAGGCGCGACCAATGCCCTGCCTGGGAATTTCAGGCGGGTAAGATGTGCTGGTTTATTAATGGTACGATCTGCGGATGTAATGCCATGAAGAACTGGGAAGAAAAAATGGAGATCTGTCGGAGATGTGAAGTGCTGGTTGATTTGTTATAAAAATAATTTTGCCCACTCCATATCAGCTCGCATTGCAAAATAATAATCAAACCAAACCAACTTCCATGGGATGAAAGTCGACTCATGCGCTCAAATTTTCAACTCTAAAACAAGGAGAACCATCGATGCCATCTGCACCCTTTAAAAATTTCCACACCAGAGTCATCCATGAATGCCAATCCCCTGAAAATTGGGATGGGGCCACCCTGCCGCCAATCTATCAATCCTCAGCCACCGCTCATGCCACCGCCGAGAGCCTCAGCGACACCTTTGGCGGCAAAACAGGTGAGCATATCTACATGCGCCTCACTAATCCAACCAATCAGGTGCTGGAACAAAAACTTGCGAGCCTGGAATCCGGGGCCGGAGCCGTTGTCATGTCTTCCGGCATGGCAGCCATCACCAACGCATGCATGGCCTTACTTCGAGCTGGCGATGAATTTATCTGCGCAAACTCCCTGTTCATGTCCACCTATGTCCTGTTTAACAACATCTTTAAAAAATACAATATCAGCGCCAAGATGGTTGAAGCCATGGATAGCGATGCGATTAAACAAGCCATCACCCCTAAAACACGGTTTATTTATATTGAAACCATTGGCAACCCTAAGATGGATGTGGCCCGTATTCAAGATATTGCCGAAATTGCCCATGCAAACGGTTTGCCCCTGCTGGTGGACAACACCCTGGCCACCCCCTATCTCTGCCGCCCCATTGAACTTGGTGCTGATGTAGTCATTCATTCCACCACCAAATATCTCAGCGGCCATGGCAATGCCACCGGTGGCGTGGTTATTGACAGCGGAAAATTTGACTGGTCCGGGGAACGTTACCCTGATTTCAAACCATTTATTGACCGTAAGGGTGCCTTGGCCTATCTGGACAAGGTTTGGCGTGAGCATCATATTAATTTTGGCACCACCCAGGCCCCACTCCACTCTTATCTGACCCTGCTCGGACTCGACACCTTAGCCCTGCGCATGGAACGTCACGTGGCTAATGCCACAAAGGTGGCTCAGTTCCTGAATACGCATCCAGCCGTGAAATGGGTCAATTATCCCGGTCTTGAAACCAGCCCTTCCCACCAAACCGCAAAAGAGCAGTTTGGTGGTCTCGGTTTCGGTGGCCTCCTGTCCTTTGGCCTTGCCGACCAGCAACAATGCTTCAGTTTTATCAACAACCTGAAGATGATCTACCACCTTGCCAACCTGGGTGACTGTAAAACACTCGTCATCCATCCCTATTCATCGCAATATCTCGCCTTTGCCGAAGAGATAAAGCAAGATATTGCCATTACACCAGACCTCGTCAGACTCTCCGTTGGTATAGAAGGAGTGGATGACATCTGCGCTGACCTCGATCAAGCCTTGCAGGGACTCAAGTGACTATAGAGCATAAAGATAAGAATTCCGTAGGCCTGGTACAAAAACAATTCTTCACCTTTGCCACAGAGACACCATTGCGCCTTGAAAGCGGAGCCTCCCTTGGGCCGATCACAGTGTGTTATGAAACCATGGGGACGCTCAATGCCGAAGGCACCAACGCGATCCTCATCACCCATGCCTTTTCCGGTGATTCTCACGTGGCAGGCTATTATAGCGAAGAGGATCCAAAACCAGGCTGGTGGAACATCATGGTTGGGCCGGGCAAACCCATCGATACCGCCAAATATTTTGTGATTTGTTCCAACATTCTCGGTGGCTGCACGGGGACAACAGGACCGGCGTCCATCAATCCTGCAACCAATGAACCCTATGGCCTCAATTTTCCCGTGGTGACCATTGGCGACATGGTCCGAACCCAGAAACGGTTACTCGACCATCTAGGAATCAGGAGATTGCTCACTGTCATTGGCGGCTCAGTGGGAGGAATGCAGGTCTTGGAATGGGCCATGCGCTATCCCGACATGATGGCATCCGCCATCCCTCTGGCCACCACCACGCGCCACTCAGCCCTTGCCATTGCCTTCAATGAAATTGGCCGTCAGGCCATCATGTCTGACCCCAACTTCAATAAGGGCGATTATTACGGTAAAAACAAACCAGATCTGGGCCTTGCCCTCGCCCGCATGATTGGCCATGTCACCTATCTTTCCGACCATGCCATGCGTGAAAAATTTGGCCGGAGATTGCAGAACCGTAAAACCCTTGCCTTTGACTTTGAAGCCAATTTTCAGGTGGAAAGCTACCTGCGTTACCAAGGTTCCAAATTTACCCAGCGTTTTGATGCCAACTCCTTTCTCTACATCACCAAGGCTGCTGATTATTATGACGTCAAACATCAGCATGGCAATGGTTCCGAAATAGAGGCCTTTGCCAAGGTTAAAGCCCGTATGCTGGTGATCTCTTTCACCTCAGACTGGCTCTATCCCACCTATCAATCACGGGAAATGGTCAAGGCCATGAAGAAAAACCGTCTCAATGTCAGTTTTTGCGAAATCGAAGCGAAATGTGGTCATGATGCCTTTATCGTCTCAAATGAACGCCAGAGCAGCCTCATCCGTAATTTCATTGAATGTGTTGCTGCAGAGGAGTTACATCATGCGTTTTGATCTGCAGATAATCGCCTCATGGATCGAGCCCCAAAGTACGGTTCTTGATCTGGGTTGTGGCTCAGGGGAGTTACTCAGTTATCTTAAACAGGAAAAACAGGTGCGGGGTACCGGCATTGAAATCTCAGAGGAAAAGATAACCGCCTGTATTGAAAAAGGGGTTCAGGTTCTCCAGGGAGATATCACCGAGGAGGTGGCGGATTATCCGGATCAGGCCTTTGACTATGTGATTCTCAGCCAGACCCTGCAACAGGTCTATGAACCGGACAAACTCATCAAGGAACTCCTCCGGGTAGGGCGACGCATCATTGTCTCTTTCCCCAATTTTTGCCACTGGGCCATCCGTTTACAGATTCTCTTCCATGGCTATGCCCCCAAGAACAGACAACTCCCCTATGAGTGGTATGACACTCCCAATATCAGGGTCATTACCATTCATGACTTCAGGCGTTTTGTCAAAGCCACAAACTGCAAACTTATGAAAGAGGCGGCGATTAATACCCATAACCATGACATCCAGGGACATCTTGTTCATTTCCTGCCAAACCTGAGGGCCACCTTTGGAATTTTTATGGTGACGAAGGGTGCAGAAACAACAATTCATTCTTAATAGTATAAAGAGTTTGCTCAGAACAGAACAACTACAGAATAACGACGAACCATCAACACCAACCCCGTAAGGCCAGC
Source organism: Desulfobulbaceae bacterium (assembly GCA_027859235.1). GTDB lineage: Bacteria > Desulfobacterota > Desulfobulbia > Desulfobulbales > SURF-16 > JAJRUT01. The sequence continues at coordinate 2,015 of JAQIBE010000186.1, read as the reverse complement.
CATGCTCAAACATCATGTAGACCGTAAAAATTGTATCAGCGACACCCCGGACAACAACAAGCTCTACCAGGGCATACCGCCGGTGGTAAGAAAACTCGCCGCGTCATGCAGTGAAAGGGGTTGCTTTGATCATCTTGGCTCTATCCCGATCCCGACCTATGAAGCCATTGTTAAAATTATTGACCAGGCACGACGCATTCTCTTTCCCGGTTACTTTTCCGCAACCGCCATCACCCCCACCAACCTTGAATATTGTCTGGGCCAGGAAACCACCGAATTATTTGAAAAATTGGCACATCAGATCAGTCTCGCCATTCAGCATGAATGTTTTAAATCCCGGGAATCCTGTTTGAACTGCACGAATAACGGCCGTGAAAAGGCCCTTGAATTCATTCAAGTCCTGCCGGCCATCAGTGAAATGCTCCTCACCGACATCCAGGCGGCCATTGACGGGGACCCTGCCGCCAAAGGGTATGACGAGGTTATCTTCAGCTATCCAGGGGTCAAGGCCATCAGTATTTTCAGAATGGCCCATGAATTATACAAGCTTGGCGTGCCCGTAATTCCCCGTATCATGACCGAGTATGCCCATAGCTTCACGGGCATCGACATCCATCCGGGGGCACATATCGGTGAAAACTTCTTCATTGATCATGGAACCGGAGTCGTGATCGGTGAAACCACTATAATCGGGAAGCGCGTCCGCCTCTATCAGGGCGTTACCCTGGGGGCCCTGTCATTGCCGCCGGATGCGGGCATAAAGCTCCATAACCAAAAACGCCACCCCACCATTGAGGATGATGTGATTATCTATGCCAACGCCACCATTCTGGGGGGTAAAACCCTCATCGGGGCGCGCACGGTCATCGGCGGCAATATCTGGATTACCGAATCCGTTCCAGCTGACACCAAGGTGCTGCTTGAGAAGCCCGTCCTCATCTACTCTGGAAACGGTATTAAAAAATAAAAAGGAAAAAACATGAACATTTTTCAATCCCTCCCGAACAGTATCGGCAATACCCCCCTGATCAAGCTTAATATGTGCCCAAACAGTAGTGCAACCCTTCTGGCTAAAATTGAATCTGCAAACCCGCTGGGCAGTGTCAAGGATCGTGTAGCTCAGGCCATGATCAAGACGGGTGAAGAGAACGGGTTGATCACCCCTGACACCGTAATCGTTGAAGCAACCAGTGGCAATACAGGTATTGGACTGGCCTCAATCTGCGCCTCCCGGAACTATCGACTCATCCTCACCATGCCGGAAACCATGTCCATGGAACGGCGAAAACTGCTGGTGCATCTTGGCGCGGAACTTGTCCTCACTCCAGGCGCTGAAGGCATGAAAGGTGCCATTGCCAGGGCCGCGTCTATTTGCGCAGAACTGCCAAACTCCTTCATGCCCAACCAGTTTGAGAACCCGGCCAATCCAGAGATCCATCGCCAAACCACGGCTCAGGAAATATGGGATGACACCGACGGTCTCATTGATATTTTTGTTGCCGGTGTTGGCACCGGGGGAACTATCACCGGCGTCTCCGAGACCATTAAGGCGCTGAAACCTGAACTCATCACCATCGGGGTTGAACCGGCAGATTCACCCGTCCTCTCAGGAGGCAAGCCAGGGCCCCATAAGATTCAAGGGATTGGTGCGGGATTCATTCCCGCCATCTTAAATACCGCGATCATTGATGAGATGATCACGGTGACGAACGACAATGCCATGGCAACCGCACGGACCCTCGCGGCAAAAGAAGGTATTCTCTGTGGTATTTCATCAGGTGCCGCAATGTGGGTGGCCATGGAAATCGCAGCCCGGGAGGAACATCAGGGGAAGACTATTGTGGTGATCTTACCAGACACTGGCGAGCGATATCTGAGTACAGAGCTCGTCTCCTAAGAGGGGCGTGTGGTTGAACGCAAAATATTCTGCAGGGCAACAATCACCTTGCTTGCCTCTTTGCGGCTCAACGTTTCAACCGTATCCTTTTTATAATACTTGTTAAGAAAATTATGCA
>JAQIBE010000199.1 GCA_027859235.1 Desulfobulbaceae bacterium | reverse complement strand
AACCTCATAGTTGTCAAAACTGGTCTGTTCGGGCAGGATGGTTTCCAGCAGCTCCCGCAGTTTGGGGATATCCCACTGCTTGTTGCCCAGGTCATAGATCAGCTTCCCCACGGTATCTTCAGGGTTTACCTTGAAAAAATCGTAGAAGGAACGGCTGACGGTGACCACCCTGAGGTCCTTATCCAGGGAAATCAAGGGTTCACGTATGGTGTTGATGAGATTCTCCGCGTATTCGCGGGCTTCCTCCGCCTCTTTTTTAATAACCTCCAGTTCTTTCCGTGTCTCTTCCTGACCTCTTACCAGCTTTATAATCTTGCTGATGTCGCGGGCGGCGGCGAACACACCGAGAACCTTGCCCTTGTCGTCCTTATACACGGAGGCATTGTAAAGTACGTCGGTGATATGGCCCGTCGTGTGGCGAATGGCCAGCGGATAATCGCGCACCAGGCCGTCGGAGAAAACCTTCTGGTAGATGGCGTTGGCCTTGTCCGGTTTGGTGAAGTACTTCGAGAAATCCGTGCCGATCAGATGTTCGCGCACCACGCCGGTTACCTGCACCAAGGCCTCGTTCACGTCGGTGATCTTGCCCTGCACGCTGATGGTGACCAGCGGGTCGAGTGAGGCTTCGATCAGCGAACGCGTGTAAGTGGAGGACGTGCCCCGCAATTCATCAGCCTTTAAATCCTGATCCCGGTCGTTCATTTGTCCAGGACCTCCCTCACCTTCAACAAAAGACCTTTTGATTGGTACGGTTTTTGGATGAAGTCAAAGCCGCTCTCCAGCTCTTCTTTGTTGGTGATGGTCTCCAGGGGATAGCCGCTGGCGAAGAGTATTTTCATCTTCGGACTTACCTGGCGGATCGCCGCACTGACCTCTTTGCCGTTTTTCTTCGGCATGATCATGTCAAGCAGAATGAGGTTGATCTGCTCCCGGTTCTCCAGGAATTTTGTGATTGCCTCTTCGCCATCCTCCGCGGTGATAATCGTGTAGCCAAAGGCCTCCAGTACTCTCCTGCTCAATTCCCTCAGCGCGGCGTCGTCCTCGGCCACCAGGACAGTCTCATCTCCGCCCATGACAACTCCGGTATCCTCCGGTTTCTTGTCGAGCGCCGCTTCATCACAGAGCGGCAGATATATTTTGAACACCGTGCCTTCGCTTGGCTCACTATAGACCTTGATATAGCCGTTATGCTGTTTGATTATCCCGTAGGAAATGGCGAGGCCGAGTCCGGTTCCTTTGCCAACACTTTTTGTGGTAAAAAAAGGCTCGAATATCTTCTGCTGCGTTTCCGCATCCATCCCCTGGCCGGTATCAGCAACCGTGATCAGCGCATATCTCCCCGGCCGGCCATATCCGTAGGCGGCAACATATTCTTCATCTATCTCCTCAATGCTGGTGGTGATCAACAACCGGCCGCCTTCGGGCATGACGTCCTTGGCATTGGCGGCAAGGTTTGTCAGCACCTGCTCGATCTGCCCTCCATCGGCCAACACAAGCAAGGGCGTGTCCGTAAGATCAACTTGAAATTCAATATTCTCTTTGATAATCCGGACCAGCATTTTTTTCAGGCCCAGGATAATATCGTTGATATTGACGGGCGTCACGTTAGTGACCTCTTTTCTGCTGAAGGCCAGCAGCCTTTTGGTGAGTTCCGCGGCCCGGTGGGCGGCAACAAGGACCTCGGACATATCTTCCCGTACTGGGCTGTCGATTGCCAAGCTGTCCATGACCATGTCGCCATACCCCATGATTACATTGAGGATGTTGTTGAAATCATGGGCAATTCCCCCGGCCAGAGTGCCGACGGCCTCCATCTTATGGGAGTGAAGGAGTTGGGCTTGAAGCTCTTTCCGGGTCATTTCCAGGCCGGCCTCTATCGCCTTGCGCTTGGTGATGTCTTCAATGGCCAGGAGGATGATCCGTTTTTTTACCCCTTCTTGTTCAATCTGCCGCCCATTCAGCAGCATGGTGCGCCTGCCGATGGTGGCGAAATCGTGTTCCACCTCATAGTTATCAAAACTGGTCTGTTCGGGCAGGATGGTGTCCAGTAACTCCCGCAGTTTGGGGATATCCCATTGCTTGTTACCCAGGTCATAGATCAGCTGACCGACGGTCTCTTCAGGTTGTACCTGGAAAAAATCGTAGAAGGAGCGGCTGACGGTGACCACCCGGAGATCCTGGTCCAGAACGATTAAGGGTTCGCGCACGGTGTTGACGACACTCTCGGCAAACTCACTGGATATTGTGACGAGTTCTTCGCTACCCATTTGCTGTATCCTTGCTTTTGGTGCTGCTTTAAAATAACCATGCCCAACCATGCCAATAATAGAACAAGCAAAATTCGGGTGCTTGTGAATATGATCTGTTCCCAGCTAACCCCTTTGCACTGCTTCAAGAAACTATCCAGAATTATTCCCTTCTTTGGTAAGAATTAACCCAACGATGCTCAGAGAATTGTTGGGCTACCGCCATGTACGTTCACACTCATTCTTTCAGTAAATTCTAGCGAATACCAGGAATCATATCAAATTGTTTCTTGCCCCCCTTTTGTTTGCTCTAATGCTAATGGCACCCTGAGTGGCCTGATAGTTTGCTGAACGAGACCTAATGCCTTGTTTTTGCTGCTATTGAGTCAAGAAAAGATTCGTCCCCTTTTGGTGGAAGTTAAACTTAGCAGCATAACTTTCTACTTTGAATCCATCCCTATTTAAAATGGGGGGATTACCACCCCATGTCGGTTCGCTCCCGACCTCCGGCACCAGATATAGCAAGGGCCCCAGTGGATAAATCCGCTGAGGCCCTTTTGTTCTAGTTACCCGTTCCTGTCGCCTGTTTGATGGTATCTCATTAGCCGGTCAGGCCAAACTCGTTGATCTCGAGGGTAAACGTCATGTTATCAGTCACAACCAGTTTATTTTCTCGGGACTGAGTGTATTCAGCCTTTTCGATATCCGCGGTTGCCGGCAATACATTGATAATGTTACCGGAATCCGCAAGGCCAATGATACGAATGCGCTTTTCTGGTCGCCTTTTGTACTCATTTGTTGAGTAGTCAAAAAAGAACACATACCCTGCCACTCTAGCCACGCTACTGTCGGCCACAAGAACCTCTCCAATAAAATGCCGCCGCAGATCATCCTTAAATTTGCGCCGCACCACGAGGTGAATTTTTTCGCCCAGTTCCAGAATCATAGCCAACTCCTTCCCTTTCGAGTCCATGTC
>JAQIBE010000164.1 GCA_027859235.1 Desulfobulbaceae bacterium | reverse complement strand
TCCCTTGAAGATATGGTGCAGACGGTTATGAATTACGATGAAGGCACGAAGCTCATGCTTCTGGCCCCCCTCATTGACCACCGCAAAGGCGAGTATATTGAGCTCTTTGCCCGTCTGCGCAAAGAGGGGTTTGTCCGGGTCCGGGTTGACGGCGAGATCCACTCTCTGGACTCCGAAATCAAATTACAGAAAACAAAACACCATACCATCGAAGTGGTGATTGACCGGGTCGTGGTCAAGGAAAAGGGCCGCAGAAGGCTTGCTGATTCCGTGGCAACGGCGGTCAAAATCGCTGAGGGCTTTCTGCTTCTCCATTTCCCTGCTGACCAGTCCGAGGTTTTACTGAGTGAACGGGCGGCCTGTATTCAATGCGGCACAAACCTGCAGGATTTATCACCCCAGCTCTTTTCCTTTAATAACCCCAAAGGTGCATGCCGAGAATGCGGCGGTCTTGGGGTGAAACATTTCTTTGACCCGGACCTCGTCGTCCCGGACCAGAACCTCACCCTGAATCAGGGCGCCATAGCGCCATGGTCCAAACGAACGCGAGACAATTACTCCACCCAACTCCTCATGGCCCTGGCCAATCATTACGGGTTTGACCTCGACACCCCCTTCAAGAAGCTGTCAAAAAAGGCCAAGAACGTCATCCTCCAAGGAAGCGGGGGAGAACCTGTTCTGTTCCACTATACGAACCACAGACGAACCATGACCTCGCAAACGCCATTTGAGGGGCTGATGCCCAACCTGGCGCGGCGCTACGTGGAGACAACCTCATCCTATATGCGGGACGAACTTGGGCAGTATATGAACGAACAGTCCTGCCCTGCCTGTCACGGAAGCCGTCTGCAGCCGGAAGCCCTTGCTGTGCGCATAAATGCATGGACCATTGCCGGTTTAACCGAGCTGTCCATTGAACGACTTGCCGCCGCCTTCAAGGAAATTTCCTTTACCAGTCAGGAAACCTTCATCGCTGAACGGATCATCAAAGAAATTAATGAACGGGTTGCATTTCTCCTTGATGTGGGTCTCGGTTATCTATCATTAAACAGGACAGCCGGAACCCTGTCAGGCGGTGAATCGCAACGCATCCGCCTTGCCTCACAAATCGGCTCCAGACTGGTAGGTGTGCTGTACATCCTTGACGAGCCGTCCATCGGCCTCCACCAGCGGGATAATGACCGTCTCATCCGCACCCTGACCAGCCTGCGTGATCTTGGCAACACGGTCATTGTGGTGGAACATGACACCGACACCATCATGGCGGCCGACTACATCCTTGATATTGGCCCAGGCGCTGGTATACACGGGGGTGAGGTCGTCTACTCCGGAGAGGTTGCAGGCATTCTGCAGGATAAACATTCGACAACAGGGGGATACCTTTCAGGACGCCTGGAAATCGCCATTCCCCAGAAGAGAAGAAAACCACCTGCAAAAGATCGCTGGCTCGAGGTTAAAAAGGCCCGCCTCAACAATCTGCAGAACGTCTCAGCCCGCTTCCCACTCGGCCTCATGACCTGTGTCACAGGTGTTTCCGGTTCAGGCAAGAGTTCCCTGGTAGTTGAAACCTTATACAGAGGCGTACACGACCAGTTACTCGGCAAACGCAGCAATGTCCATTGCCAGACAATCACCGGCATGGAACATATTGATAAAATAATAGATATTGACCAAAGCGCCATTGGCCGCACCCCGCGCTCAAACCCAGCCACCTACACCGGCATCTTAACCCCCATTCGTGAATTGCTAAGCCGTTTACCAGAAAGCAGAGCGCGGGGATATAAGCCCGGGCGCTTTAGTTTCAATATCAAGGGAGGGCGTTGTGAGGCGTGCGAAGGGGAAGGGGTGATTAAAATTGCCATGCACTTTCTGCCCGACATCTATGTCACCTGTGAAACATGCAATGGCAAACGGTACAATCAGGAAACCCTGGAGATTCACTATAAGGGTAAGAATATTGCGGAACTACTCGCCATGACTGTGGAGGAATCCCTGGATTTTTTCAAAAATATTACCCCCATCAAAAATCGTCTGCAGACCCTGAGTGACGTTGGGTTGCCCTATATTTCCCTGGGCCAATCTTCAGTGACCTTATCCGGCGGCGAAGCACAGCGCATCAAGCTTGCAAGGGAGCTGCAAAAACGTTCCACAGGTAAAACCCTATACATCCTTGACGAACCAACCACCGGGTTACATCCTGCTGATATTAAACATCTTCTAGAAGTTCTTAATCGGTTGGTTGACACAGGCAATAGTGTGATTATTATAGAACATAATCTTGATGTCATCAAAACTGCAGACCATATTCTTGACATTGGTCC
>JAQIBE010000154.1 GCA_027859235.1 Desulfobulbaceae bacterium | reverse complement strand
TTTCGTCATACGAATTGGGGGGGATCCTTCCATGCTCATACCTCTCCTGACATTATAAGTAATAATTACTACCTATAACTAGTAATGAATACTAATTCAAGCGGTATTTATTGTAAATTCCCAAATTCAAAGCGCAAGAATGTACAGTATAGCCATATGGCTGCCAAGTGACGTGGTAGGGAAAAAGTGGACCATGCCAATAAGAAACTGAAACCAGCAATGAATCGGTTTATGATCTAATTCGAAGAGCAGCTGGCTCCTTATGTATGCAGAAGGTAATTACACAGAATTATTTACAGGCTCCCATTATTGCCATAGGCTGCGCCTTCAGGGGGATCTTGATCATTCGACTTCTGCTGAACCGTAGGCGAACTTAAGCAAAGCTAAGCAATGCTTTATACCGATTGGGTGCAATCTCCGCAGACACCGCTGAAATAGAGGACATGGGAATGGATTTGCTACTGGTATTTTTCTTCAATCTCCCCTCTGGTCTTCCGAAATGAACAGTCGTGGTATGAAGTAAAAGGGTGACATTCCTGGCAGAAGAGGAAAATGATTCGCAAACAGAAAAACGCAAACCCTTCGCATTTTCTATTATGCACAGGTAATCAAGGTGCAATGTGAAGGTAAGGGGTTGTGCTAAACAGCGCTATTGGGAAGGAGAATCTGGATGTTGCGGAGTGAAGGCTCCAGTTTTCAGGGCACCAATAAGATCATCGCGACTGCGGATTGGCGCGGTGAAGCTGGTGGTAACCCGGCCTAGTTCGGCGATACTATGGGCATCACTGCCACCAACCATGGCCACCCCATATTGATCTTGCCAGGCTGAGGTGGCGGCATTTTCAGTTCCTTGGTTACGGCCATTGACCCCTTCTACAATCCGGCATAGACCTTGACTGACCAGATATTCCTGGGTTGGGCGCTTAACCCGAAAGGGATGGGCGGCCACAGCCACGCCACCGGCCCGCTCGACCTGGTTAAGCAGTTTTGAGGCTGGAAGACCCGTTGCTATCTCCTCAAAAGGACCGAAGATCAAGAAATCTCCCTCAGTGGTGGCATATTCCATTCCGAAGATCACACAGAGGCCGTTGGCCTGAATGCCCTCTTCAAGATGATGGCGGACCGCCATGGTGTCATGATCGGTGATGCAGACACCATCTAGTCCTTTTGAACCTGCCGCTGTCAGCATCTCTTCCAGGTCTAATTGACTGCACTTGGACAAGGTGGTATGAATATGAAGATCGAATCGCATAGTCGCCTAGTTACGTGGTTTTGAGTGAAAAGTCAAATTGGTAATTCGGATATTCATGGCCCTTATTATAGGAATTATCCATGACTCCTATGCAACTTCCCTTATTGCGCTAACGCTCAAGCGCATAAGTTACCTGGAGGGAATGAAACCTGCTAATCGCATAATGTATTTTCCAACCCACTAAAGTGGAATGTGGTTTTAGATTTTTTAGGACTCAGTTCAATGCCCCCTTGAGGGGTATAAGTGACTCGAAGGTCTCTCTTCGTTCGCTGTCTGGTGCTGACTGGTTGTAAGTAGTTGCAAAATCAGCTCATCAAGTTTTTGATTTTTATGGTAGATGTTGGAGAGTAAGTCACTAATTTCTTGTTTTTTTGTGACAGATGTTGAAGAGTAAGTTGCTAATTTCTTGTTTTTTTTGTGACAGAAGTTGAAGAGTAAGTTACTAACTGCTGGCTGGTGTCGGCAAGGATTAAATATGGTCACCCGCTGCATTCTCATTCTCCTCGATGGACTGGGAGACCGTACCCACCCAGAGTTAAACAACAAGACACCCCTGATGGCCGCCCACACTCCAAACCTCGATCAGCTTGCCAGTCTCGGGGCTAATGGTCTTATGCAGGTCATGGAGCCAGGTCGAGCTCAGCCCAGCGAAAATGCCCATTTTGCCCTCTTCGGTTATAGTCCTGCTGAATTTCCGGGTCGCGGTTTATTGGAGGCCATGGGCGCTGGAATTACGGTGAACCCTGGCGAGGTCGCTCTGCTGGCCCATTTTGTCAGTTTGCAGGAAAAGGACGGCCTCTTGCTCTTGGGGGATCACCCTCAGGCGAATCCAGAGGAAATCAGCCAATTGGTTAAGGCGATCAATGGTCATGGAGCTGGTGATATAAAATTACGCTTTCACCCCAGCTCTGGTCTTTACGGTATTTTACTGATGAGTGGCCTGGTTTCCCCAGAAATCACCGACACCAATCCTTTAAGAAAAGGGGAGCCCCTCATGGAGTCAATGGCCTGGCAGACCTCGACTGGTGTAGCCAAAGAAAGTGCTCAGGCCATCAACGGGTATCTGGCTTGGTGTTATCACACCTTGGCCCATCATGAAATTAACCTGACTCGTCGAAGGCAGGGAAAAGCCCCCATCAACGGCCTGGTCAGCCAGCGCCCTGGCCAGTTGCGTTCGGTGGAGCCTTTTTCAGAGCGTTGGGGCCTCAAGGGACTTTCCATCTCCTCCGGTCTGATGTATTGGGGGCTTGCAGAATTCCTCGGTCTGGAAGTGACCAAGGTCCGCGACTCAGGTAATCCGGGGGTAGATCTGGCCCAGCGGTTGCAACTGGCCCTGACCAGTGACTATGACTTCATTCATGTCCATACCAAGGCCCCGGATGAAGCGGCCCATACCAAGAATCCACTCAATAAGATGGCGGCCATTGAGTCCCTGGACCAGGGGCTGGGCCGGGTGATGAATGACTTACTTGACGAAGAGACCATGGTGGTAATAACCGCTGATCATTCAACCCCCAGCGCTGGCCCCCAAGTTCATTCCGGGGAACCTGTACCCATAACAGTGGTAGGGCCGGGAATACGCCGGGATCTGGTCCAGCGGTTTGATGAAATCCACTGTGCTGGCGGCGCTTTAGGGACGGCCCGGGGTGAAGATTTCATGTATCTGGTCCTGAACTGGCTGGATCGCGCCAAACTCCAGGGCCTGAGGGACTGCTCCCATGATCGGCCATACTGGCCCGGTCAGCGCCAGCCCTTGCGACTGGATCGCCTAAACGGAGGAAAAAGGTGATGAAGAAAGTGAAAACCGGGGTCATCCATGGCCGTTTTCAGATCCTCCACCATGATCATCTCAAATATCTGCTGGCAGGATTTGAGCGTTGTGAGCATCTCATTGTCGGCATCGCCAACCCTGATCCAACTCTGACCAAACAGGATGCGGCAGATCAGCACCGGGCCTCCCTGGCCGCCAATCCTCTGACCTATTACGAACGATATCTAATGATCCGGGAAGCCTTAGTGGAGGCTGGATTAAATCTTGAACAATTCTCCATTGTTCCCTTCCCAATCAATTTCCCAGAACTCTTGAAATTTTATGTACCAATGGATGCCACCTTCTTTCTCACTATCTATGATCAATGGGGTGAAAAGAAGATGGCCAGATTCACAGAGCTTGGACTTAAAACCGAGATCCTCTGGCGTCGCCCTCTAGCTCAGAAGGGCCAGACCGCTAGTGAGATTCGCGAAAAAATTAGTGCAGGTGAACCTTGGCAGGATCTGGTCCCGCCAGCCATGATTCGACTTGTTGAAGAATTTAATCTTCGGAGTCGACTATCTCCTACTTAATTTCAAAGTCTGCTCAGAGGCAGGCTAAATGCACATGTGCATAAGAGATCGGGGGACACCATACTTAATTACTTCCAATCAAAACCATAGTTAGAGAATCCTCTGGATATCTTAACCATTTAAGTAAACCGGCAAATTAACCTTCTTTCTGATTATACGTAACAAAAGAGAAACCGAAAACATGCTATAATTCGGTCATTAATGTCCTGTTTTTTTCACCAAAAGACGAGGAGATGAGAATGATCGGACAAGAAAGTATACGCAGCAATTCCCCTTCCTATATGGAAAGTCGCACTGTGCTGCAAAAGCACAAAAGAGTAACAAAGGGTCAAGTCCGCTTTTGACTTTTGCTGATTTTTTTGCCAATTTCCACAATAGTTTTTTGGACACTTTTGTCTTTAGCCTTCCGCGCTTTTCCCCTCTCAACAACGCTACTCACCGTACTGTAATTATTTATCCCGAAATATCGGCCTACTGAAGGCAGCGTTTCTCGACAGAAGAGTCGAACCAGATAAATCGCCATATCCCTTGGTAAACTCTCGGTGCCACGTTTTGATGTGAAAAGCTCTTCTTTGGAAATCTTGTAATATTCGCACACTGCCGAAATCACGTCTTCTGCTGCCGGGGCCAAAGTCCTTGATTCAGGTATCTCCTGCTGAAAACGCTTTCTTCTTATGGGGTCGGGCCACGCTAAGTAGGTAAAATTCAAAGTTAAATATCCCAAAAATAGCCCTTTAAATGCCCTATATTCTCTTTTTTGGCATCAAAAACGACGTTATAGGTCCTCATCTCTTCTCGCAACTGAAGCCCTCCACCATTTTCGAGAATTCTTCGCCCTTTCGCGAGGATTACCAATTTGTCCTTTATCCCCTCGAGCGAACTCTTACTTCCCACCGCTATGCTTTCAGATCGGGGGACACCTTACTTATTTCCAGTTTTAACCATGGGGAAATTCCAGGGACATAATACTCAATATATTTACATAGATATAATTCTCATTTCTTATCTATCCTCGAGGGAAATAGACCATCCCCAGAGCTGTTGACAGATCAATATTGCCGTTTTGATGAGGGTTTGATGGGATTTTTTTCGATATATTGGCATCAAGGCAGTTTGAAGCTAATATAAATAGCCCTATGGGGGTAAACTTTCGTTCAGATTGTTTGCATTCTCCGTGAATATTTCATAATCAATGGGTTAAGTCGACCCATGCGTTCATTATATTTATCTGTACATTTATTGTGTACATGATACTATTGTGAACAAATATTGAGATAAGGAAGGGAAATAATGAATACTAGGGTTACGGGAAAAAATATTTTAGCTGAGGCGATAGAAGAACTACGTCAAGCCACAGGGCTTGTTGTTAAGGCTCTCCCCCCCACAGATTACCCTCTTGCTGGTGCTATGCCTGATACGATTCTGCATGTGGGGTTGCCAGAAGGAAATATGTGGCAATTTCCTGTTGAGATAAAAAAAGGGGTACTGCAACGCACCAATATAGGACTTATTGCCAGGCAGCTAGAGCATTTCCATGAACCTGGAATTTTAGTGGCGGGATATGTCCCCCCTAAATTAGCAGAGGAGCTGAAGCAATTGAACATTCAATTCTTAGATACGGCGGGGAATGCCTTTTTAAATGTTGCCCCTCT
>JAQIBE010000139.1 GCA_027859235.1 Desulfobulbaceae bacterium | reverse complement strand
GCAGGGCAGCGGCCTGGAAGCAGCGGCTGACTTTGTCCCCCTGCTCTCCCTGCAGTATGCCGGCCAGAATGAGATGGCCGCCGGGGGTCATTTTCCGTACCAGTTCAGGGCACAGTGTGGTGAGGATATCGGCCGTGATATTGGCAATGACCAGGTCATATTGACCGTCCAGCTCGGAGAGGTCACGCTCTGAACAGAGGATGCGGTCCGTGGCCCCGTTTTGGGCAATATTGTCCCGGGCCGCCACCACAGCGTCTATATCGTTATCAATGGCCATGACCTGCTCGGCCCCCAGTTTGGCCGCGGCAATGGCCAGGATGCCGGTGCCGGTGCCCACATCAAGCACCTGCCTGGGCCGCGTCGAGGCCGCGGCAAAGAGCTGGTCAATGAGGGTAAGGGCCAGGCGGGTGGAGCTGTGGAGACCGGTGCCAAAGGCCATGCCCGGATCAATCTCAATGACGATCTCGCTGGCGCCGGGGTGGTACGTCTCCCAGGTGGGCTTCACCGTGATGGTGGGGGTGATCCGGCTTGGTTTATAGTTGGCTTTCCAGTTTTCAGCCCAGTTCTCTTCAACGATGGTGGCCAGGTTGAGCTCCACGGGGCCTGCCAGCTTCTCGTTCAGGAGGGCAATAAAGGCATCAAGTTCCTGGCGGCTCTGTGGGTAGGCCTCGTTTTTCTCCAGGTAGCCGATGACGATTACCTTGTTCTCCTTGTCCAGCAGCTGCACGCCGTTGCCGGTGATGTGGGTTAAATGATGGCTGACATAATCAACGGATTCCTCGGGAACCGAGATGTCAATCTGCAGCCAGTGGCGGGGCAGGCGATGGGAAAATGAAGTTGGCATATGGGTAGGTACAGGGTAGTTGAAGCTGGACTCTCTCTTTATTGTCTGCTTCTATTATATGATAAAAATGGTTATGCAACATCTGGGGCTACTTTAGACGAAAAAGAAGTTTCGTCAAGAAAGCAGCGTGATTCGAGGACAAAGAGAAGAAAAATATGGATAAAACAGCTCTGGAGAGCCTTTTACAGCACGTCAAGTCCGGGACATGCTCGGTGGAGGAGGCCTCAAAACAGCTTATGCGGCTCAGTGCGGACCCCTTGGGCTATGCCTGTCTAGATCACCACCGTTGCCTGCGCACCGGCAGGCCTGAGGTTGTGTATGGCGAGAACAAGAGCGGGGCGCAGATCTGCGGTATCATGAGGTCCATGCTGGAGCGGCCGGGAGTTGTCATGGCCACCAGGGTTGATGCTGAGAAGGGGCGGGAGGTGGAGAACGCCATAGCCGAGGTCCACTATTTCCCGGAGGCGAGAATGCTGGTGGCCCGCCCTCCTGAGGAGGGGGAACTCAGGGAAGAAGGGATGGTGGCGGTGGTCAGCGCCGGCACCAGCGATATGGGTGTTGCCGAAGAGGCCCGGGTTACGGCCTGGTGTCTGGGCAACAGGGTGGACTCCATCTATGACGTGGGGGTGGCCGGTATCCATCGTCTCTATGCCTGTCTCGACCGGCTCCAGGAGGCGCGCGTCCTGGTGGTGGTGGCGGGTATGGAAGGGGCCCTGCCCAGCGTGGTGGCCGGGCTCGTGGCCAAGCCGATAATCGCGGTGCCCACCAGCGTGGGGTATGGCACTGGTTTGGGCGGCCTGGCCGCCCTGCTGGGCTTGCTCAATAGCTGCTCTCCGGGAATTGCCGTGGTCAATATTGATAATGGTTTTGGCGCCGCCTGTGTGGCAGATGCTATTAATAGATAAGGTTTGCTGCTACCCACGGCCCGGCCGATTTTCCGGGCCCCAAAAAGGTAAATTTAATGGAGGAATAACTGCTTGTTTTACCGGTGCAATAATTGCAAAATCCCTTTATGTCGATATGGGTGCTAAAAAAACCTTTGACAAGGCAGGTGGGTTAAATTAGGTTGTCGCTCTCTGCAGCGGGAGGAGCCAGCAACACGGCGGCCGAGCGCAGCAGAGAAAAAAAAATAAGTCGAAAAAAAGCATTGACTAACCTGAAAAAATTTAGTTAATTGTGCGGCTTCCTCAGGGCTTACCTGATGGCTCACTTCGAGTGAGCAAACGATCTTTGAAACCTGAATAGTAGTAGATAAATTAAAGGACCCTGGATATCCCTGATAACAAGGGGGGATATTTTAGGTTTTGATTTACTTTGTAATTTTATTTTCTTGAGAATAAACCAAGGTTAAATAATCTGGTTTTACATTATAAACTGGAGAGTTTGATCCTGGCTCAGAACGAACGCTGGCGGCGTGCTTAACACATGCAAGTCGAACGAGAACGGTTTTCTTCGGAGAACTTATTAAAGTGGCGCACGGGTGTGTAACACGTAGATAATCGACCCAGGTGTCTGGGATAACTGTCCGAAAGGTTATCTAATACTGGATACTTTCACGTTGCCGCAAGGTGACGTGAAGAAAGATGGCCTCTCCTTGGAAGCTATTACATTTGGATGAGTTTGCGTACCATTAGCTAGTTGGTGGGGTAAGAGCCTACCAAGGCTACGATGGTTAGCGGGTCTGAGAGGATGATCCGCCACACTGGAACTGGAAAACGGACCAGACTCCTACGGGAGGCAGCAGTGAGGAATTTTGCGCAATGGGGGAAACCCTGACGCAGCAACGCCGCGTGAGTGAAGAAGGCCCTTGGGTCGTAAAGCTCTGTCGACAGGGAAGAAGTTATCATCATTTAATAGATGGTGGTATTGACGGTACCTGTAGAGGAAGCACCGGCTAACTCCGTGCCAGCAGCCGCGGTAATACGGGGGGTGCAAGCGTTATTCGGAATTATTGGGCGTAAAGGGCGCGTAGGCGGTCTTGTCGGTCAGATGTGAAAGCCCAGGGCTCAACCCTGGACGTGCATTTGAAACAGCAAGACTTGAGTACGGGAGAGGAAAGCGGAATTCCTGGTGTAGAGGTGAAATTCGTAGATATCAGGAGGAACACCGATGGCGAAGGCAGCTTTCTGGACCGATACTGACGCTGAGGCGCGAAGGCGTGGGTAGCGAACAGGATTAGATACCCTGGTAGTCCACGCAGTAAACGATGTTCACTAGGTG
>JAQIBE010000112.1 GCA_027859235.1 Desulfobulbaceae bacterium | reverse complement strand
AGGGAGAGTATGAGGATTCCCAGTAAAGAGACGCCCCAGGCCAAGGTATAGTAATAGGCCGGGCGATACCCTGTCAGCATGATCCGGAAGCCGGTATACATGAGTATGGGGAGGGTCAGACAGCCTAATACCGCAGTCTTGATAATGAGAGAATAGGGCAGGAAGAAGCCTGTGACGAGGCCTGCTGCTGCAAGGGTAATAATGATTGTAATTAATCTATGTAAAAGGGGCGTATGTGTTCTGGTGTTGAGGATATGCTGGGTGAATAAACCTGAAAATATAAGAGAGGCAAAGATTGCAAGGGGTATGGAGTAGTTGGCCCACCATGGCTGATTGGGCCAAAGATACTCGAAACCTGTACCGTTGAGGGAGATCTGAAAGCCGAGGAAACAGGTGATAAAGAGGACATAGTACAGGTAGGTCTTGTCTCTTAGGGAGAGGAACATAAAAGACATGTAGATGATCATCACCAGTAAGATCCCGTAATAAACACCGAGGACCATCTGGGTAAACCCATAATCCTCGGTGAAATAATGGGGGGACTGCAGGGTGATGGGGATATTTACAGAACCCGTAGTCTGAATGCGAAAATAATAGGTTGCCTGGCCATGGGCGGGGATGGCAACGGGAAAGGTGTAGTTTCTGGTCTTGACTGGCCGGTTTGTAAACGGGCGATAATCACCCGTCTGATACGGGTTGTAGACGGTTTCACCATCAATGGCGGTTGCCGGATAGTAAAAATCTACGAAGTCAAGGGGGGGGTAATCGATAACGAGATAATACTGAATGTCGGTGTTGAGACTGTTCTCAATGGTAATCTTGGCCCATACGGCGGTTGTGGTGAACCCCAGACCCGGGGCCGAACTTGTGGACGGGGTAAACGGGGGAGGGTTTGTCAGGACGTCTGCAAAGACAAGGGTTCCTGGCGGATCCTCAAAAAGATCAAGGTTGAGTCCTGCCTGATAATAGTCCACCCCCTCCTCCACGATGAGCGGCGGGGCAGCGAGGCCTGTTCTGGCAAATCCCAGGGAGAAGAGGATCAGCAAAAAGGCTATACCATGTATGGGCAGAAGACGGCTTGGCATGAATAGTCCTATGAAAAAAGAGTCATGGTTGGTAAAAAAGGCTGGATCGGGCAGTATGATACATTGTTTTAATATGATTATCGTCGAACTTCAGCCTGACTTAGAGAATGCCAAACAATATTCTGTCATTCCAACAAGTTTACAGTTGCCAGTTTACGGTTTACAGTTCGTGGATGTTGACGTTATCTGATTCGTTTTACCTTGAACCGTAAACTGGCAACCGTAAACCGTAAACTTCACATTGAAACGCTGTCAAAACCAATAATGCTCATATCATTGGCTGAAGCTGGGTGGTAATCATGTTTTTTATCACTTATGCTATGTATCATTTTGCAACTGGGTTACCGGTTGCCGCGCTATCTGGCAATTGGTAACAGTCGCTATTGGCACTGGTAACTATTTAACATATAATATGTTTTCAAGTAAATTATCGTGAAAATCACAATCCACGCAGAAATAAAAAATATCCCGCCAGGGTCCACCATGTCGGAATTGGCGGACGTCCGCAGCTATAATCTCATGGTGGTCAATGGCTGTCCGGTCTCTGGGGATTATGTCCTGCACGAGGGGGATGAGGTGTGGTTCCTGAATAAGGGCAGGGTGGATCGTGATGAGCTGGAGAAGCTACTCTATGTCCGTCATACCCCCGGGGTTCAGAAGAAGATCGCCGGTGCGGTGGTGGGTGTCATGGGGCTCGGCGGTCTGGGTACGGTGGTGGCTGGCGCCCTGGCCCGTGTCGGTGTCGGCACCCTTGTTCTGGCCGATTTTGATATTGTTGATCCGACCAATTTGAATCGCCAGCATTATTTCGTTGATCAGATCGGCATGACCAAGGTGGCTGCCACCGCTGCAAATATTCAGCGCATGAACCCCTATCTGCATCTGGTTCTGCATCAGCAGAGGCTGGATGAACGGACGATTCCCCTGCTCTTTAAGGATGTTGATGTGCTGGTGGAATGTTTTGATGATCCGGTGATGAAGGCCGTGGGATTCAGGTTGGCCTTGACGCAGATGAAAAATATGGGGTATGTAGGGGCGTCGGGAATGGCTGGGTTTGCTGATAATAATTTGATTGTCACGAAGCAGCACGGCCCGCGGATCTACCTGGTGGGGGATTTTGTTTCAGAAGCAAAACCCGGGCAGGGGCTCATGGCACCCCGGGTGGGGATTGCGGCTCATCATCAGGCCAATCAGGTGTTACGGATTCTTTTGGGTGAGGACGAATGATCATTTCCTGTAATGGTAGAGAGCGGCATCTGCAAGCGGGTACAACCGTGACGGGTCTGTTGGCCGAGCTGCAGCTCAATCCGCAAACCGTGGTGGTTGAGTGTAATAAGACTATTATTGACCCCAAAGAGTACGATGCCCTTGTGCTTCCTGAAGATGCACAGGTGGAACTCATTCGTTTTGTTGGTGGTGGTTGAGCTTTGCTCCGGGCAAGTTTCAACCAGCATAAAATAAGAGAGAACTATGTTAAAAATTGCAGATAAAACCTTTAGATCCCGTCTCTTCGGCGGCACAGGAAAGTTTTCTTCTTCCGCTGTGATGAATGAAGCACTCGCCTCCTCCGGGGCGGAAATGGTCACGGTGGCCTTGCGGCGTGTTGACCTGGAAGATCCGGATGACGATATCATGTCGGTGCTGGACCGTGAGCGCTACTGGTTCCTGCCCAATACCGCCGGGGCCAGAAATGCTGAAGAGGCGATTCGTCTGGCCCATCTCGCCCGCGCCGTGGGTGGCACGAATTGGCTCAAGCTTGAGGTCACCCCCGATCCCCGGACACTTTTGCCTGATCCGGTGGAGACCCTGAAGGCCACTGAGATCCTGGTGAAGGAAGGGTTCATTGTCCTGCCCTATATGAATGCAGACCCCATTCTGTCTTTGCGTCTGCAGGATGCGGGAGCCGCCACGGTGATGCCGTTGGGGGCTCCCATAGGTACCAATCAGGGGATCTTGATGCGTTCCATGATTGAAATTATCATTGAGCAGGCCCAGGTTCCGGTGGTGGTGGATGCAGGCCTTGGCGCCCCGAGCCATGCGGCCGCTGCCATGGAGATGGGGGCGGATGCCGTGCTCGTGAATACGGCCATTGCCGTTGCCGGTGACCCTGTTGCCATGGGCCGCGCCTTCGGCCTGGCGGTTGAGGCGGGGCGGATGGCCTATGAGGCAGTCCTTGGGGCCAGTGGCAAACATGCGGCCCCGTCCTCCCCAGAGGTTGGCTTGGAGTTTCTGAAGTAGTTTCATTAAATAGAGTCTGAACCACGGATGACACGGATAAACACGGATTATGTGTCTATCCGGGGTCATCCGTGTTTCTAAAAAAAGAGTGAATCATCGTGTCATTATTTGCCGTCCCCGATTTCAGTGAGTTTCAATCTCTCCTCCACTCCCCAACGACTACAGATGTTGAAGCTGTCTTGCAGAAGGATAAGTTGCACATTAATGATCTGGCAACCCTGCTTTCCCCTGCTGCAGGAGAAATGCTGCCCGCCCTGGCCCTGCGTTCGGCCGCCATTACCTCCCAGCGGTTCGGCCATGTTATCCAGATGTATGCCCCGGTCTACGTCTCAAGCTTCTGTAACAATAACTGTGTGTACTGCGGTTTCTCTGCGGAAAATAAGATTGCCCGCCGTATGCTCTCCCTGGATGAGGCCGAGGTGGAGATGAATATTCTCGCCGACCGCGGCTTCAGCCATGTGCTCCTGGTCTCAGGTGAGGCCCCTGGTAAGGTTGGGGTTGCGTATCTGGCCGAACTTGCCCGGAGGACCCGCGATCGTTTCGCCGCCCTCACTATCGAGGTGCAGCCCCTGTCCTCCGCAGACTACTGCACTCTTTTTGAGGCGGGCATAACCGGTGTTGCCGTCTATCAGGAGACCTATGACCGCGCGGTGTATGAGCAGGTCCATCTTGCCGGGAAGAAGGCGGATTATGACTATCGCCTTGAAACTCCGGCCCGTGCTGCCGAGGCGGGCATGCGGGAGGTGGGTATCGGTGCGCTGATGGGTTTGTCTGACTGGCGCTCCGAAGGGTTGGTACTCGGTATGCATCTGGCGTGGCTGCGTAAACATTTCTGGCGGACCAATGTCTCGGTATCGTTTCCCCGTATGCGTCCTGCCGAGGGGGCCTATGAACCGCCTCTGCCTGCCGGTGAAAAAGAGCTCACCCAGCTTCTCTTTGCCCTGCGTATCTTTGACTGGGATGTGGGGCTGGTGCTTTCCACCCGTGAAGAGGAACGGTACCGCAACGGCATGATCGGTCTCGGACCCACCCGTTATTCGGCTGGATCCTGCACCGCCCCCGGCGGCTATGCTAACCCGGAGATTGAGGGAGAGCAGTTTTCCGTGGGAGATCATCGTGATCTGCAGGAGGTGTGTGCGTCCATCCGCTTGAAAAATCATGATCCTGTGTGCAAGGATTGGGATGCAACCTTTCAGAAAGGGTTTTGATGCTCGTTGCAAATTGCAAGTTTTATGGTAAAGAAACTAAGTTGATAAATATGAAGATAAAGAATGTAGAGAAGATAAAGAATGTGAAGAAGTTCAATTAAGCCATTCTTTACCTCCTGTTATTTTCTTTATATTCTCTAATTCTATAGAAAAACGAGGCCCCCCATGTCTAAAGATTTGAAGAAGATGTACACAAAAATCCTGGGTGATTCCTTCCCCATGGATATGACCATTAGTTTTGGCGACCAAAAACTGGTGTATAAGAAACGTACCTGGAAGATCGCCATGGAAGACGGCACGGTTGATGAGCGCGGTATCCGTTACGGTGAGAATCCGGATCAGGAAGCTGCGCTGTATGAGCTGGTGAACGGCAATCTGACCCTCGGCGAGTGTGAATTCATCGAGCCCGGTAACGGTCTGGTGAGCGGTATTCCGGTTGAAGATATGCTCCAGGTGGGCAAGCACCCAGGTAAGATCAACCTCACCGATATTGATAATGGTCTGAACATTATCAAGTACATCGTTGACCGTCCGGCCGCCGTGATCGTAAAGCATAACAATCCCTGTGGCTGTGCAGTTTCTGATTCCCTGGCCGATGCCTATAGCAAGGCGAACCGCTGTGACCGTATCGCAGCCTTTGGCGGCGCCGTGATCATGAGTAAGCCGGTGGATATTGCCACGGCAGAGCTCATGGCCAAGAATTATCTGGAGGTGGTTTGCGCCCCTGAATTTGAAGAGGGTGCCCTGGAGATTCTGGCCGCCCGTAAAAATCTCCGCATCATCAAGATGGGCCGTATTGACCGTTTGGCTGATTTTGAAAAATACCGTTTTGTTGATTTCAAGTCCCTCATCGACGGCGGGATAATTGCCCAGCAATCCGCAGTGAATTCCATCCGTTCAGCCTCTGATCTCCTGGATGCCAAGACCACGGCCAAGGGTGTTGACTATGCCTGTGAGCGTCAGCCCACCCCTCAGGAAATTGATGATATGCTCTTCGGCTGGGCCATTGAACATGGTGTAACCTCAAACTCCGTGATCTATGTAAAGGACGGGGTGACCACCGGTATAGGCAACGGTGAGCAGGACCGTGTCGGTGTGGCTGAGATTGCCGTGCACAAGGCGTATGTGAAGTATGCCGATGTCCTCTGCTTTGATAAATTCGGTATTTCCTATGCCGAGATGGCCATGGAGGTTCTGCGCAACAAGCGGGATCGCGCGGATCAGGATGGTATTGACGCCCAAACCAAGGAAGACCGCGCTGGTCTGCCCGGATCGTGCATGATCTCGGATGCCTTCTTTCCCTACCGGGACGGTGCTGATGTGGGTATCCGCGAGGGTGTGACCTCCATCCTCCAGGCGGGTGGTTCCATGCGTGATTTTGAAACCATTCAGGCCTGTAATGAGGCGACGCCTCAGGTGGCCATGAAGTTCACCGGTCAGCGTTCCTTCAAGCATTAAGATGTTCTAAATATTTTTTTTAGTTGTGGTCGTTTTTTAAAGCCGTGTAGACTTAGTCTGCACGGCTTTTTTT
>JAQIBE010000309.1 GCA_027859235.1 Desulfobulbaceae bacterium | reverse complement strand
TGATTTTTGGTGGCAGCGAGTTCCTCACTGGTTGAGCGTGCTGCCAGTAATTGTTCATAGCGCCGGGCCTGGGTTTGCGCATACTCCTGACGCGCCTGGGCTTCACGGAGCTGCGCTTCAGCGCGCTTAAGGACGGCATCTTGGGCGCGGATTCGTTCGTCTATATCAACCGGATCCATTTCACCAAGTACCTGCCCGGCTTGCACCAAATCTCCAACCTG
Source organism: Desulfobulbaceae bacterium (assembly GCA_027859235.1). Taxonomy (GTDB): domain Bacteria; phylum Desulfobacterota; class Desulfobulbia; order Desulfobulbales; family SURF-16; genus JAJRUT01. Next base: position 4,521 of record JAQIBE010000309.1, on the reverse strand, counting down.
CACATCCAACCGTTGAACCCGCCCTGCAAAGGTAGGGCCGATCTTATAGGTGTATTGCGCCTCAACAGTGCCAATGCCAAAGAGGGCAGGTGTGATGGCGCGTTTTTCCACCTTGGTCACAGTTACAGGTACCGGGGCAAGCGGCCCTGAACGCAGAGCAACATAGACAAAAAGGGCCAAGAGGGGCACAATCACCCCTACCATTGCCAGGGTACGTCCTTTTATAGGTAGACTTTTCATTGCGCGCTCCTGATGCCCTGGCGGTAGATGGCAAACACTCTCGGCGCATCATGGAGAATGTGTTTCACATCACCGGCCAGGAGTGATTGCATTATTAGGCCCTGGATGGTGCCGATAAAGAGAATGGAGGCGGCCTCTGTGTCGAGATTGGCGTCCAGTTCTTTCTTGAGTTTTCCTTCTTCAAGCAGCCGGTGCAAACGCTCGCCATAGCGCCGGATGAGGGCCTGCGCCATAACTTTTTGGGCCGTCTTTTCATCATATTGCAATTCCCCAAACAGAATACGGGGAACACCGGGATGTTTCACGACAAACTCGACATGGGCCATGAACATGGCCTCAAGGGCGGCGAGGGGAGACGATACTCCCTCGATGGCTTTATCCAACCTGGACAGGAGTCGATCGGCCACCCACACCATCACTGCCTCTAGGATGGCCGATTTGCTGGGAAAGTGCCGAAACAGGGCGCCCTGAGTCAGGCCCATGCGCGCGGCAATCGCCGATGTCGTGATCTCATTCGGGTTTTGCTCTGCCGCCAACTCGACCACGGCCTCGACAGTTACTGTACGGCGCTCCTCTGCCGGAAGATGCTTACTCTGGGTTATCATAAAGCCTCCTGAAAGATAGTAATTGATTACTTACTTTAAGATATACTGCGTCATTTTATTTTGTCAAGCAGGTTTTGTGACAACGGATCCGATGATTGAGTTCTGATATCAATCAGACAACAAAAAATGTGCCCATTCCAGTCAATGGTGTCGTAAAAGCAAAAGCACAGCATATGAGAATTTTAAAATGCTTCTTGTAAAGTAATTTGTTTTTTTGAGAAATTCTCGTTTACAGTATGTTCTCCTATGTGAAAAGAACATTATAAGCTTTAAGCTTCCATCTACTCGTGAGGATACCCATGAACAAATTGTCATATTTCGTAAAAAACCTATGGTCGATAATAATTCTGGTTTATTTTGTTTTTCTGAATGTTTCCATTGTAAATGCTGTTCAGCAGGAACCGAATTTATCCCTTCGTGATATGACGATCACGGAAATCCTTAATTCGAAAGAAACGTGTGAAGAGTGTCATAAAAAAACAACCGAACGAGTCTTCAAAGAACATACGGAAAGCGCCCACGGCAGAGAAGGAGTGATGTGTGTTGACTGCCATGGCGACGATCACCAGAATATGCCTTTAGCCACGGCAAAAAATGCCTGCGAACAGTGTCACCCGAAAGAAACAGCAGAATACCTTGCCAGCGACCACAGCAAGTCTTGGGAGAACATGCTGGAAAGCGCCAGATATATGAAGCAGTCGGAAGTTGTACGAAGACAAGGGTGTGAGGCCTGCCATCGGATCGGCTACGGCGAGGGTGACGGTCGCTGCGATTTTTGCCACTCAAAACACAGTTTTTCAAAAGCGGAAGCCCTCCGCCCTGAGTCCTGCTATACCTGCCACATGGGACCGGATCACCCCCAGATGGAGGCGTATATCAAGTCAAAACACCATCAGACAAAAGCGACCTGCGCTAGTTGTCATTTTCCCCAAACCCATAACGCTAATCAGAATATTGACAGAGTTTCCGCAAACGACATGGAGACATTATGTAATGAATGCCATGAAGCAAGCTTTAACGAAAAGTGGCTTGACGGTGCTGAAATGCTTGAAAAACAGGGTGAAATTCTTCTTGAGCAAGGGCGTTTGATTATCCGCAGAATTGACCGGGAAAAACTTCTGTATCCTGCCCCCAGCAATAGAGAAGCTAATCCCGTAGAGGGCAAAGCTCTTGTGCTCGGAGGGCACCAGCTCTATGAAGATACCTCCAGGGCCGAAAAGCTCTATTTTGAAATGCACAAGTATCTTCAGGTTCACCTGGCCCAGGGGGCCTACCACCAGGATTTCAAGATGGCGGCCTATAAAGGGCTGATTCCTATGCGAAATTATCTTGTTGAACTCATGGCTGAGGCTCAGTTGCTGGAAGAGTTGGCAGCCAAAAAGGAATCGTTGACCCCGATCAAGCCATATATCCTTGAAAAAGATAAGACCGACATATATCAAACCACTTACGAGTCATCTTTCCACGGGGTGCTGCCGACCGGCAGAATGAAACCGGATTGTACGACCTGCCATGAGGACGACAAATACAGCCCCCTTGGCGAGGAGAAATTGTCGAAAACATGCAGAGCCTGTCACACAGGTGACCAGATCAAAACTTTCACGCTTGATTTTGCTGCTATAAAAACCCATGCTGCAACTTTGGGCCAATCAGGTCTATTTGTAGTTGAAGAAATGATACGTAAAGGAGTGTTAAAGAAAAATAAAGACGGTCAGATAGAATTTAATTCTACCCTGGAGTCTGAGGCAAATCAAGCCGTTGCCCAAGTCATTTTGGGGCGTTTACGTTATTATCTGCAGGATCTGGATATTAGTCTGAAAAATATGATTATCGGTGTCGCCCATTCAAATCCTGATTATGCCCACTGGTATGGCAATGCCCCGGCAAAAAGCGATTTAATAGAGATTAGGGATGCGGTTCATAAGCTGGAACAGATCAAAAAAATATATGCCAAATGATTCACCGCACCAAGAACATCAATAATCGTAGATTTTGAGACAATATAGGTGTTGAGATAATCTACATAGAGGCATCAGAAGTTTACTTTTTCACCGGTGCCTCGCCCCCCCAAAAAAAACGGGTCATCAACCTTATTATTAATTTTGGCCTGAATCTGCGATGTCAACGAAGAGGAGAATCAGCAATGAGTATTAAGGTAAAAAACAATGTCCATTGGGTCGGGAAAATAGATTGGGAGTTAAGAAAATTTCACGGTGATGAATATTCAACCCACAAAGGCTCTTCTTACAACTCCTACCTTATCAAGGAGGAAAAAGTAGCTCTAATTGATACTGTATGGGGGCCTTTTGCCAAAGAATTTGTTGGCAATCTGGAGAAAAAAATCGATCTGAAGAAAATCGATTATATTATTGCCAATCATGCAGAAAATGACCACAGCGGAGCAATGCCTGAACTAATGAGACACATCCCCGATGTGCCTATTTACTGCACTAAGAATGGTGCGAAATTCCTCAAGGGTCTTTACCACCAAGACTGGAACTTTCAGATCGTTAAAACCGGTGACAAGCTGGATCTCGGCTCCAAAGAATTGATTTTTATTGAAGCGCCCATGCTTCATTGGCCGGATACCATGTTCACCTACCTGACTGGAGATGAAATTCTTTTTAGCAATGATGGGTTTGGCCAGCATTATGCTTCTGAATTTATGTTTAATGACAGTGTTAATCAAAATGATCTCCTCCAAGAGAGTATCAAATATTACGCAAACATCCTGACCCCATTCAGCCCTATGGTTACGAGAAAGATCAATGAAATTCTGGAGTTCAACCTCCCTCTTGATATGATATGTCCTGGCCATGGGGTTATCTGGCGAGACAATCCCGCGCATATAATCGAGAAATATTTAGACTGGGCTGATAATTACCAAGAGAATCAAATTACGATCCTCTACGACACCATGTGGGATAGCACACGAGTTATGGCAGAGCAGATAGCTGCTGGTATTAACGAGGGGGATAACCAGGTAACAGTTAAACTCTATAATCTTGCCAAAACTGACAAGAACGATGCTATAACTGAGATTTTCAAATCAAAAGCAATTATTATGGGATCTCCAACGATCAACAACGGAATTCTGGTGTCTGTTGCGGCACTCTTAGAGGAGATAAAAGGGTTGAAGTTTAAGAACAAAAAAGCCGGTTTTTTTGGCAGCTATGGTTGGAGCGGAGAAGCTGTTAAAATTATTTCAGAACGATTAAACAACTCTGGCTTTGAGGTGGTTGATGAAGGGCTGCGCCTAACCTGGTCGCCCGATGAAGAGAATAAGAGATCATGCCAAAAATATGGCCGATCATTTGTACAAAATTTGTAACGTAGCGCCTATTTAAGGGATTACACTTGGCAAGATGTATCGGCAGCAGGAGTTAAAAGTTTGACATCTGTATGGTGGTTAACTCCAGAAGTTTTGGTTCGATTTTAGTTGTTTTAGTATAGGAGTCAATATGTCTATGTTGACTCCTAACTTAATTATAAATTCAGCAGGTAAAGATATCCACTGGCGCTCTTAAGTCTGGGCAATTGCTCGAAACTTAACATTGTTCCTGATTATACGTAACAAAAGAGAAACCGAAAATATGCTATAATTCGGTCATTAATGTCCTGTTTTTTCAGCAAAAGACGAGGAGATGAGAATGATCGGACAAGAAAGTATACGCAG
>JAQIBE010000223.1 GCA_027859235.1 Desulfobulbaceae bacterium | reverse complement strand
AAAAAAAGGAAAGGTACCAAGCCCACCCGTGGTTCGCAACAGCGGCGATTGGAATCCAAAAAACAGCGCAGTCAGACCAAGGCCGCACGCGGGAAACCGCGCTGGTAGACCAACTTCTTGACTTTCCACGACTGTCGGGATAGTATCACTCGTTTTTTATCAGTGAACCGCGTAGGCGCACTTCTTTTTTATTTTTTTAAAAATGAAGGATGATCCGCGTGGTTTTTCATAGTTAGAAAAGCGCAATGGAGAAACGGGTATGGCCGTCAAGGCATTAAAAGGTTTTAAAGATGTGGTTCCCGGTGATGTGGAAACATGGCAGTTTATTGAAGGCACAGCCCGGGATATTATGCACCGTTTTGGCTATGCGGAGATAAAGACCCCCATCCTTGAGAAAACCAAACTTTTCAAACGATCCATCGGTGAGACCACCGATATTGTTGAAAAGGAAATGTACACCTTCCCCGACCGGAATGGCTCATCCCTGACCATGCGTCCAGAAGGCACCGCCTCGGTATTACGCGCCTATATTGAAAATGGTCTGCACCAGGCAAAACCGGTGCAGAAACTCTATACCATCGGCCCCATGTTTCGCCACGAGCGACCTCAGAAAGGACGTCTGCGCCAGTTTCATCAAATCTCGGTGGAGGTGCTTGGCACGGATCTGCCGCGGGTTGACGCTGAACTCATGGGTATGGCGGCGCTGATCATAGAAGAGCTTGGTCTGTCCGTAAGTCTTGAAATTAATTCTCTGGGTTGTCCGGCATGCCGGCCGGCCTTTAATAAGGCGCTCTTGGATTATATCTCCGGCATCGATGATCTCTGTGAAGATTGTCTGCGCCGGCGTGAAACCAACCCGCTGCGGGTGCTTGACTGTAAGAATGACACCTGTCAGTCCTATTATAAGGATGCGCCGTCCATCTTAGACCATCTCTGTCTTGACTGTGAAGACCACTTCACAGCCGTGACGGCGGACTTGGACCGTTTGGCCGTTGATTACCGGGTGAATCACTTTATGGTGCGTGGTCTTGATTATTATACCCGTACCACCTTCGAACTCATAACCGGTGATCTTGGTTCCCAGTCTGCTGTGGGTGCCGGCGGCCGTTACGACGGACTGGTGAAGCAGCTCGACGGGCCTGATGTGCCGGGTATCGGTTTCGCTATGGGTATGGAAAGGCTGGCGCTCCTGCTTGAGCAGAAAGACGAAAGGATCACCGCTCCGGGCCTTGATTTGTTCATCGCTGCCCTTGGCGGGCAGGCCCAGGATATGGCATTTGAACTATGCCATGAACTCCGCTCCTCTGGTCTCTTTGCGGCCCTGGATTATCAGGATCGAAGCCTTAAGAACCAGATGAAACAGGCTGGTCGTGCCCAGGCCGATTTCACCCTGATCCTCGGTGAGGATGAGTTAAAAAATAATACCGGCCTGCTGCGCAATATGCAGACCGGTGACCAATATGAGGTCCCGCTTGGCGGTGATGTTGCCGAGTGGGCGATTCGTCTGCTTGATCGGATGGAAACTTGTGAGTAATAACGACGTGTTGTCGTAAACCTTTTAGAAATAGGAGAAACCCAATGGAATCCATGGGCGAACTCAAACGTACACATAAATGCAATGAACTCACCACCGCTCATGTTGGTGATGAAGTAATCCTCATGGGCTGGGTGCTGCGTCGCCGGGATCATGGCGGTGTAATTTTTATTGATCTGCGGGACCGCATGGGGATTACCCAGGTTGTGTTTAATCCGGAACTGAATGCAGAGGTGCATGGTAAAGCACACGGTTTGCGGAGTGAGTGGGTTCTGGCCATCCGCGGCACAGTCACTGCCCGGCCTGATGGTATGGTGAATGAGAAGCTTGCCACGGGTGGGATTGAGATCATGGTGAATGAGCTGCGGATTTTAAACAAATCCAAAACCCCGCCCTTTTCGCTGGATGACGATACCGAGGTGTCGGATAACCTGCGTCTGCAATATCGTTACCTGGATTTACGCCGTCCCGGCATGGCGGATAATCTCATCATGCGCCATAAGGCGGCTCAGGCCATCCGCACCTATTTGAACGGTGAGGATTTTCTTGAGATTGAAACCCCCATGCTCACCCGTTCAACCCCTGAAGGGGCGCGGGATTATCTGGTGCCAAGCCGGGTGAATGCGGGAAAATTTTACGCCCTGCCCCAATCACCCCAGCTCTTTAAGCAGCTCCTGATGGTTGCCGGCATGGATCGTTATTATCAGATTACGAAATGTTTCCGTGACGAAGATCTTCGTGCCGATCGTCAGCCGGAATTTACCCAGATTGATATGGAGCTCTCCTTCATTGATGAAGAGGATATTTACCGTATTGGTGAAGAGTTGATGACGAGCCTGTTTAAGGCGACCCTGAACAGGGAGATCTCCACCCCGTTTCCACGGATGACCTATGCTGAGTCCATGCGTCGTTTTGGCTGTGACCGCCCTGATACCCGTTTTGGTCTGGAGCTTACCGATCTGTCTTCCATCGTCAAGGATGCGAGTTTTAAGGTGTTTCGTGCTGTTGTGGAGCAAGGCGGTGTGGTGAAGGCCATTAATGCCAAGGGTTGCGCCACCTTTTCCCGTAAGGACCTCGATAAACTCACAGAATACGCCGGCAATTACGGGGCCAAGGGACTGGCCTGGGTGAAGATGAAAGCGGATGGCGAATGGCAGTCCCCTATTGCCAAGTTCTTCAAAGATGAAGAGCGGGCTGAAATGACTGCAGCCCTGGATGCCAGCGAAGGAGATTTGCTCTTATTTCAAGCAGATGAGCCGGGTGTGGTGAATCAGGTGCTGTCTGAGATTCGTCTGGAGCTTGGGCGCCGTCTTGGTCTCATGGCTGCGGACGAGTTTGACTTCCTGTGGGTCACCGATTTCCCACTGGTTGAGTATGATGCGGATGCCAAGCGCTACACCGCCATCCATCATCCCTTTACCCTGCCGACAGAGGCGGATATTCCCCTGCTTGATACGGATCCAGGTAAGGTCAACTCCCGGGCCTATGATATGGTTCTCAATGGTTCTGAGATTGGCGGTGGGTCGCTGCGTATTCATCAGAGGGAACTTCAGGATAAGGTGTTCAAGGCCCTTGGCATCAGTGAAGAAGAGGCGAATGACAAGTTTGGCTTCCTTCTGAATGCCCTGGAGCTTGGTGCGCCGCCCCACGGCGGTATGGCCTTTGGTTTTGACCGGTTGATGATGATGCTTCTTGGTAAGGATACCATCCGTGACGTCATTGCCTTTCCCAAGACGCAGAAGGCGGCTTGCCCACTGACCGATGCCCCTGCCGGGGTGAATCGTAAACAGCTTACCGAGTTATATCTCCGTCCTGATTGGGAAGATGTTAAAGGTTAGACGTGAGGCGTAAGGCGTGAGGTGTAAAGGCGATTTACCCCCACACCTCACCTTTAACCCCTGACTAAAATCAGTACGGCTCTTGGTCCCACAGACCTTCATTCCAACCAGTTACCAGTTGCCAGTTTACCGTTTATAGTTCGTGGATGTTGACGTTATCTGATTCATTTTACCGTAAACCGTAAACTTCACGTTGAAACTCTGTCAAAACCAATAATGCTCATGTCATTGGCTGAAGTTGGCTAGTAATTATGAAAAACAAAGAGGCTATCCCTTGCGGGATAGCCTCTTTGGGTACTACAGGTATAGGGAGGAGGGGTAAACTATTTCAAGGCACGGGCCAGTATTTCATAGCTGCGATCCACCATGTTGCGTGGTTCCACCATGAGGCCTGCCTGGATGAGGGCATTGTCGTAAATCTGTTCAGCTACGGCCTTGGCAAAATCAGCATCCCTGGTGCGCATATCAGCTAAGCCTTTAATGAGCGGATGACTGATGTTGATCTCAAGATTTTTTACAGAGGCCTGATGGTCCTGATTGGTGGCGGACATGATCCGTTCCATGGAACTTGTGAACATGGAGTCGGGGTTGACAATGATCGCCGGGCTGCCCACTAAACGGTTGGAGGCAATAACCTCCTTGACCTTGTCGCCGAGGGAATCTTTCATCCATTTGATCAGGGTATCGGCCACCGCAGAGTCCAGCTTGTCTTCGGGCTGGCTATCTTCTTTTTCATCAGACTCGGGGAGCTTAATGTCGGCCCGGTCGGCGGAAACCAGTTTCTTCCCGTCAAATTCACCCATATGGCTGAAGACGAAGTCATCGATGGGTTCCATGGTGTAAATGACCTCAATGTCATTTTTCTTGAACGCCTCGAGATAGGGGCCGGATTCAATGGCCTTTCTGGATGGGCCGTTGATATAATAAATTTCCTTTTGCTCCTCCCCCATGCGCTCAACATATTCAGCCAGCGGGATTTGTTGGCCCGGCTCTGATTTGGATGATTCAAAACGGAGCAGTTTCGCGATGGCATCGCGGTGCATGTAGTCGCTGGTGGCACCTTCCTTCAGAAAAATACCAAAGGTCTTCCAGATGGTTGCATAGGTTTCCGGGTCTTTTGTGGCAAGCTTTCCCAGATGCTTGAGTAAACGACTGGTGATGATTTTGCTCAGTTTTGCAACAAGGGCATTGTCCTGCAGGGACTGTCTGGAGATGTTGAGGGGCAGGTCTTCACTGTCCACGATACCCTTCACAAAGCGCAGCCATTCCGGCAGGATGTTTGGGCTGTCCTGTTCAATCAGAACCTTGCGGCAATAGAGGCTCACCCCCGGATCCATGCGACCAAAGCCTAAGGTCTCAAAGTTGTCCTTGGGGATGAATAACAGGGATTTAATGGCAAGGGGCGCATCTGCGGCAAAATGCAGATGGGTAAGGGGCTCATCCATGGCATTGGAGATGAATTTATAGAACTCGGTGTAGTCTTCATCCTTAATGTCACTCTTGGACTTCGCCCATAAGGCGTCAACGGTGTTCACGGCTTCCCCGCCGATATTAATGGGAAAGGAGACAAAGTTTGAATATTGCTTAATGATGCGTTTGATCTCAAATTCAGAGGCGAACTCATGATTATCCTCAGATAGCTCAAGAATAATCTTTGTACCACGGTGCAAGCCGTCACATTGAGACAGGGTGTAATTGCCGGCACCTTCAGAAATCCACTCACACCCTTCCGCGTCGGGCTGGGCCGAGCGGGACTGCACGGTAACCTTGTTGGCCACCATGAATGCGGCATAAAAACCCACACCGAACTGGCCGATGAGATTGACATCTTTCCGGGCATTTTCAGCCAATTCCGTGAAGAATTTTTTAGAGCCGGAGTGGGCAATGGTACCGAGGTTTCTCTCCATTTCATCCCGGGTCATGCCGATTCCTGAATCGGTGATTGTCAGGGTCTTGGCTTCCTCGTCAAAACTGATACTGATTTGCAGGGGGGCATCTTTATCGAAAATATCCTCGGCAGTGAGTTGCTCATGGCGCATTTTTTCCAGCGCATCGGCACTGTTAGATATTAATTCCCTGAGAAAGATCTCTTTCTCGGTGTATAGAGAGTGAATAACGATATCGAGGAGTTGTTTAACCTCTGCCTGGAACTCTTTTGTTTCACTTTTCACTGTGGTCATGGTGCCCCTTTTTTGTTGCGGTTGTTTTGATAAGAGTAATTTAAAAAATATAACGTGATATTCTGAGGTAAGGGTAAGACGAAATTCAAAATAAGCATGATATGTTAACTGTCAAGGCTGTTGACTTTTTGCGGCATAAAAATTCATACTGATAGTTGCCGACGTTAGAAAAAAAGTCCGGTGAAATTAATCCTTTTCTGGTGGAAATTAAGACCCATGGCAGAGTGTCAAAAAACAATACGAGTCCTTATTATGGATGATGAGGAGACGATCCAACTCCTCCTCAGAGAGTCGTTGACCTTAATGGGGTTTGAGGTTGTTGTTACTGTTGATGGAAAAGGGGCTGTCCTGGCTTATGCACAGTCTATGCAGGAGAATGTCCCGTCGTTTGACGTGGTTCTTATGGATCTGGTGGTCAAAGAGGGCATGGGTGGCCATGAGGCGGGTGGGGAAATCCTCAAACAGGATCCCCGGGCCCGGCTCATAGCCACAAGCGGTGATTGCTCCGATCCAGTTATGCTGCATCCCCATTTATATGGTTTTGCTGGAAAGGTTGCTAAGCCGTTTAATCTCAAGGCGTTATCTTCTTTTGTCAGGCAGATTTGCGCAGGTTAACTCTGCTGTTTCTATGTATCATACCAGTGTATTTTGCTTGGACGTGTTTGTCTCCCTATCCTTTCAGGCTTTTACGTTGACATCGGGATATGGCCACTGGTATGTTTTCCATGTTTTTCTTACGACATTCCAAGACCACATGGTCTATTAATATGATTTAACTCTGCCAGTGCTGCTGGTTTTTATGGAGATATCAATGAGTATTCGCGAAGATGCATTAAATGGAACAATAACCCCCCTGTTTGAATCCTGTGCCGCAACGGAGGGGGTGACTGTCGAAGTCCTCATGGCAGGTGTTGCCAAGGGAACTATTGCTATTACCAAGAATAAAAACCATGACTTTGATAAGATTATGGCGGTTGGCAAGGGGTTGTCCACCAAGGTTAATGCGAATATCGGCGCCTCTAAGGATTACCCTGAGGCGAAGCAGGAGCTGGAAAAGCTCGCTGTGTGTGTGAACGCCGGGGCTGATACAGTGATGGACCTGAGCCTTGGTGAGAATATCAATGAGGTACGGCGGGGCATCCTTGAAAATTGTCCCATTCCCCTTGGCACCGTACCGGTTTATCAGATCGTGGCTGATATTGTTGAGAAGGAGCATAAGGCTATTGGTGAAGTGACGGTGCAGGAGATGCTGGCCTGTATCGAAGAGCAGGCCCGTGATGGGGTGGATTTTATGACCATTCATTCGGGTATTACCCGTGATGCGTTGCGGCGTCTCAAGGGTGATGAGCGTCTCATGGGTGTGGTGAGTCGCGGCGGTTCTTTCACCCTGGAATGGATGAGCCATAATCAGGCAGAAAACCCTTTTTATGAATATTATGACGATATTCTCGCTATTCTCAAAGAGCATGAAGTGACCATCAGTCTTGGTGACGGTTTTCGTCCGGGCTGCTGTGCCGATGCCACGGATCGCGGTCAGGTTCAGGAGTTGATCCATCTCGGTGAGCTGACGCAGCGGGCGTGGGATGCCGGGGTTCAGGTCATTGTTGAGGGGCCGGGTCACATGCCTCTGGATCAGATTACAGCAAATATCCTGCTGCAGAAGAAGCTTTGTCATGGTGCTCCGTTCTACGTGCTTGGGCCATTGGTCACGGACATTGCCCCGGGGTATGATCACATTACCGGCGCCATCGGTGGGGCCATTGCCGCCAGTGCCGGCGCGGATTATCTCTGCTATGTAACTCCTGCCGAACATTTGAAATTACCCAGTGCTGAAGATGTGCATGAGGGCATCATTGCCTCCAGGATTGCGGCCCATGCTGCAGATATTGTCAAAGGGGTCCCCGGGGCCTTTGACAAGGATATTGCCATGGCCAAATGTCGAAATAATCTTGATTGGAAAGGGCAGATCGCGCTTTCCATGGATCCTGAGAAGGCTCAGCGCTATCGTGAGATGGGAAATTCCTACAAGGGTGATGCCTGTTCCATGTGTGGTGATTATTGTGCCGTGAAGGTGTTTAAAAAGGCCACCAGGCCTGGGCGTTGTCCGTCCGAGCAAAAATAAGTGGCAGGAGCAGGTTGGAATGATTGTCATTCTACCTGTTCTTTACGATGTTGAGGCTGTAAGCTCACGGGAGAAACATTATGGGTTCTTTACTGCAAGGCGTGATGGAATTTTGGATCAATACCAATATCCCTGCCCAGTTGGCGGCCGTTGATTGGCGCGGCCTGTTTACAAATCCGTGGTTCATGGTGCCATTTGTGGCCCAGATTGGCTGGTGGATTTATAAACAGGCGCTGAATTCCCTTGTCATCACCTGTCTGGCGATTGGGATCTGGATGTTCACGGGTACATCCTATGCCACTGGCCTGGTCATTGATGGCAATCTGCAGCTGGGTAAGGTGCTTCCTGTGGCTGGTGTGGGCATGGGGGCGGTGCTGATTGTGAT
>JAQIBE010000214.1 GCA_027859235.1 Desulfobulbaceae bacterium | reverse complement strand
GCTTCCCTGAGTCCGGGGAGGGTGAAATCGCGGGTATGGCGGTCCTGTTCGGCGATCTGGCGTAACATATTGGCCAGCACGGTCAGTTCGCTGCCAAGCTGGGCCTTGATGATCAGCCTTTTTGCCCCATGGAGCTTCTCATCATAACTACTGTTCTGGCCGGTACAGAAACGATAGGCCTGAGTGAGCGGTTTTTCCCCCTCCGCCTGGATGAAAAGGCCGTTGAGCAGGGTGGCAAAGTCGTAGCCGGTGGTGCCGTGAATGGGCCAATCATGGGGAAGATCTTCGTGAATGGCAAGGATCTTTTCAGCCACCAGATAAAAGGGGCGCTCCCTGCCGCCTTCCACCCCGGCTCGGTCCAGAAGCCGGCGGATGGTACGACTCAGGCGGTCATAATAGCCCTGCGGGTCAAAGAGGCCGTCCGGGTGGTCGATGCGTAGCCCCTGGATGAGTCCTTGTTCGATGAGGGTGAAGATGAATCGATGGGTGGCGTTGAAAACCTCTCTTTTTTCTTGGCGTAATCCGGCCAGGCTGTTGATGTTGAAGAACCGCCGGTAGTTGATGTCGTCCGCTGCGACCTTCCAGAAGGCGAGGCGGTAGGGTTGCTTTTCCAGGAGGCGGTGCAGGAGTTTATACAGCACTCTGCCCTTGCCCTTATCGTTGAACAGGGCTAGGCTATGGCGAATGGCCTCCTGGCCTTCTTGCTCCTGGCAGATGAACCCAAGTTCCCGTTTACAGGTTGCCTGTTGTTCCTGTCTCAGGGCCAGGAACCGCCGGCCTGCCGCATTCCGGCTCGGCAGGTGCTGGCAGTCCGCCACAAGTTGTTCCATCCTGGTCAGGAGATCTGCTCTGCCACTCTGAAGTTCTTTGAGATAGGTTACGGCCGGACCGAGGATCTGGGTATAGGTTTTCGGATCAATGGGCAGCAGGTGTTCATAGTAACGGGCAACAAAACCTTCCTGCTCTTCACTTAAGGTGAGTTCAATCTCGCCGCGATCAAGAACATTGCCGTAATAGTCGCCCAGGATGGGTAGCAGCAGCTTGCCGCTGAAGATTCTGGCCGCCTGCGGAGACCAGTTGATGTCGAAATAGTCGGCATAGGGGGAGGCCGGGCCATTTTCGAGAATATCGAGCCACCAACTGTTGTCGCTGCCGCCTATCCCCATATGGTTAGGTACGATGTCGAGGATGAGCCCCATGTCGTGGGCGTGCAGGGTTTCGACAAAGAGGTGGAACTCCTCCGGGGTACCCAGCTCCGGGTTGAGAGCGTTGTGGTCGACAATATCATAGCCGTGGCTGCTGCCGCTGCGGGCCTTGAGCAACGGTGAGGCATAGCAGTGGCTGATTCCCAGATCATGGAGATAGGGGATAATTTTCCTGGCATCATTGAAGGTGAACGTACTATTGAATTGGAGGCGGTAGGTGGCATAAGGCAGGGGTGGAATCATGGCTGGTGTCCTTTTGCCTGGTGTGGCGCCAGAAACCAGAAGACCGACCAGGGCGGCATGGTGGTTTTTTCTGTTTCGGCAAGGTCATGGCTGGCAAAGAGGGGTGACAGCTCAGGGAGGGTGCGGACCATCTCAGGCTGGGGCCCGAGATTGGCATAGAGGAGCAGGCGCTCCCCGCTTTGCAGGGACCAGTGCACCGCAAGGGTGGTTTGGCCGAGGGTCTGCCAGCTGTTCTGTCCGGGTTGCAGGGACGGAATTCTGGGGATGATTTGGAGGAGGCGGAGTCCAAGGAGGCGGCGATAGTAGTGCTGCCATTCTCTGCCCGCACCAGAGTTGCGACCCTGCCAGTCGAGCTTGGCAGAGAGAAAGGTTGCTGCGGCAGTGGGGTCCGGGATGCGGTCGCGGCTTGATTCGGCGGCGAACGCAGGAAAACGGGCAAACTCCTGTCTCCGCCCTTCCCTGACCTGGTCAGCAAGCTCCGGCTCGAAATCGCAGAAAAAGGGAAAGGGCTGGCGGCTGCCCCACTCCTCGCCCATGAAGAGGAGGGGCGGGGAGGGTGCCAACAGAAGAATGGCAAGGGCGGCCCGTAACGGTTCCGGGTCGGTCACCAGGTCAATCCGGTCCCCTAGGGGACGGTTGCCGATCTGATCGTGATTTTGCAGAAACCCGACAAAGGCGGTGCTGGGTAGGTGGCGGCTTGGCTCGCCCCTGGGTGCGTTATGCCGGTAGGACGAGGGCTCACCCTGATAGGCGAACCCTTCGGCCAGGCAGCGGCCCACATGGCGGAGAGGTGTATCAACATAGTCGCGGTAATAGCCGCTGGTCTCACCGGTGAGGAGCACATGCAGGCCGTGGTGCAGATCATCATTCCATTGCGCTGTATAGTCGTCCGTGCGACCATCCCTGTCCCGCTGCAGATAATGGGACTGGTTTTTGTCGTTTTCCAGAATCAGGTGGATATGGCGTTGCGACCCCAAATGGCTCCGCACGGTCATGGCCAGTTCCTCCAGGATGTCCGGCTGGCTCCGGTCGTGAATGGCATGTACCGCATCGAAACGCAACCCGTCGAAATGGTACTCGCTGAGCCAGTAGAGGGCGTTTTGGATGAAGAACTGGCGAACCCATCCGCTTTCAGGCCCCTCGAAGTTGATGGCTGCCCCCCAGGGGGTTTGATAACGCTCAGTGAAAAACTGGGGTGCGTAGCAGTGGAG
>JAQIBE010000159.1 GCA_027859235.1 Desulfobulbaceae bacterium | reverse complement strand
AGCGGCATTGCCCCGGAAAACCTGGCCAAACTGTTTCAGCCGATGTTCACCACCAAGGCCCGCCGGGTCGGACTGGGACTGGCGGTGGTGAAGAACCTGACCCAGGCCAACGGCGGCAGCGTCGGGGTGGAGAGCGTGCCCGGGAACGGGAGCAGGTTTTTCGTCACCCTGCCGAGTGCAGAGGATGCCAGGATCGAAAATGTTTACGAAATTGCAGACAAGGAGTAACTGTCCAGCAGCACCACATCCGGAGTCTCGTGTACTCGCTTACCTGCTTCGCAGTCTCGCAAGCTCGCTTAGCTGTCACAAGCCTGCTTGCATACCGAAGTATAGCTCACAGGCCTGTTTCGCGCATCCGGAGTCTCACGTTGCTCGCTTACCTGTGGCACTGCTGAACAGTTACAGTTCTGGGGCGAAGCTCCCCTTTCCGGCATCAAGCTGGATAGTTCAACAAGAAAAGGTAGATATCATGAAAATTCTAGTGGTGGATGATGACCGCAGAATCGTTAAAACGACTTGCGACATCCTTAAAATCAAGGGGCACGAAGCCAGCGCCGCCTATTCGGGCGAAGAAGGGGTGGAGATGGTCAGGAGCGACCGGCCGGATTGCGTCCTGATGGACATCAAGATGCCCGGCATCAACGGCGTTGAAGCAATGAAACAGATGCAGGAGATCGCCCCGAGCCTGCCCATCGTCCTGGTCAGCGCCTACGCGACCGACGAGATCATGGCGGAGGCAAAACGCGCTGGCGCCTATGCCGTCTTGAGCAAGCCCCTCAACTTTCCTATGATTCTTGCCTTTCTTTCCCTGCTACGCAAGGAGGAGAGCATCCTGGTCGTGGATGATGACCCGATTTTTTGCAAGACCTTGAAGGATATTTTGACCCTGAGGGGCTTCCGGGTGGAGACGGAAAGTGACCCTTTGAAAGTGCTGCCCCATCTGGAGAAGGACTACAAGCTTGCCGTGGTTCTCGACCTCAAGCTGGGAGCGGTGAACGGCACGGAAGTGCTGAAGGAGGTGCGGGCCAGGTATCCCACCGAACCGGTGGTGCTGGTGACCGGCTATCGCCAGGAAATGGGAGATTCCATCGAGAAGGGGCTCAGGATAGGCGCCTATACCTGCCTGTACAAACCCTTGGAAATGGATGACCTGTTCCAGGTGCTTGAAGACATCCGGATCAAGAAGCTGCAAAACTCGCTGCCCTCAGCGTAGTTGGAGAAGAACCATGAATGAAGAGAAAAAAATCCTGGTGGTGGACGATGACCCCAACCTCCGGAAGACCCTTGCCGACATTCTGAGGGTCAAGGGCTATGCAACGGCGATCGCCTCCACCGGAGCCGAGGCCATTGCGGCGATGGAAGCAGGGGGGATCAATCTGGCCTTGATCGATCTGATGTTGCCGGACATGCACGGCCTCGAGGTCATGGCGCGCCTCAAGGCCATGTTGCCGATGACGGAGGCAATCATCCTGACCGGAAATGCCTCGATGGATACCGCCATTGAGGCAACCCGCCAAGGGGCCTTTTCTTACCTGACCAAACCCTACCATATGGATGATCTGCTCCGGAACATCGAACATGGCGTCGAGCGCCAGCAGACCCGGGAGGAAATTCTCCGGTTGGCCTCATTTCCCAGGTTGGACCCCAACCCGGTGATCGAAATCGATTCTGCCGGTGAGATCTCCTACCTCAATCCGGCTGCCGAACGGTTATTCCCCGGCTTGGGTGCACAGGGGGTATCGCATCCCTTGCTGCGTGACGCGACGGAGCGGATCGAGGGTTTGCGCCAAGACAAGGAGCAGGGAAAAAGGCTCGAACAGGCCGCGATAGGCGAAACAACTTATGAACTGCAGATTTACTACGTGCAGGAAGTCAACCTGATTCGCATCTATGTGGATGATATCAGTCAACGGAAACGGGATGAGATGGAAATATACCTCCTCGCCATCACCGACGGTCTCACCGGCATTACCAACCGGCGGGAGTTCACCGCGATCCTGGGGCGGGAAGTGGCGCGCGCCAAAAGGTATGGCACCCCCCTGGCCCTGGCCATGTACGACCTCGATCACTTCAAGCTGGTGAACGATACCTTCGGTCACGACGTTGGCGACGATGTGCTGCGGACCGTCACCGGACTGGTGCAAAAAAAACTCCGGTCCACCGATATTATGGCACGGTGGGGTGGGGAAGAGTTTATGGTGCTGATGCCGCAAACGGCCGCGCCGGCCGCCGGAAATGCCGCCGAAAAGCTGCGGTTAGCCATCGCCGAGCACCACTTCGACAAGGTTGGAAAGCTGACGGTTAGTTTCGGAGTCACCATCTTCGAATTGGCCGACGATCTGGATTCGCTGCTGAAAAGGGTGGACGACGCGCTCTACCTGGCGAAGGAGCAGGGCCGGAATTGTGTCGCGATGCTGCCCAAGGAGATGGCTTCTCCTGTAGGCACGATCGATTGAAGGGTACCTTGAAAAACTAGATATTTCGGAGTCTACGCTTCCATGAGAAGGTATGTCAAGATGTTCGACGTGGCGAACCACATTTCCTTTAAATTCCATAACGTTAGGCTTCCATTCGCACTCAGTTATGAGCCCTGCCG
>JAQIBE010000205.1 GCA_027859235.1 Desulfobulbaceae bacterium | reverse complement strand
CGGCGGCCTGTATTGGCTGCGGGGCCTGTGTTGCGGCCTGCCCCAATGCGGCGGCCATGCTCTTTGTCAGCGGCAAGGTCTCGCAACTTGCATTACTGCCCCAGGGGCATCCCGAACGGCGGGAACGGGCCCTTCATATGGTGAAGGCCATGGATGAAGAGGGGTTTGGTAACTGTAGCAATGAGGGGGAATGTGCAGCCGCCTGCCCGAAGGGGTTGTCCATTCGTAATATTGCCAGGCTGAACCGGGAATTTCTGAAGGCGGCACTTTCCCTGCCATAGTTAAGGGCTGGAGTTCATAACGGGGCCAGGTTGCAGGGGCCTGAAAATGATTTTAGGTAACTAGCTGGTGCAAACATGTGGCTGTCCCCGATTAAGCTCTAAACTCAACGCAATTTCACCTTTTAATTATAAAATAAGGTATTATATATCATATGATAGTGTGAAGATTGTATTTTTTATATATGTACTCAACAGAAAATGGAGATTGTAATGAATTCACAACCAGTTTCAATTTTTAACCTTAGCCCACCTGAAAAGCTCCAATTAGTTGAAGATTTATGGGATGACTTAGCTGCAACTCAATCAGCAGTCCCAATGTACGATTGGCAAAAAAAGGAATTAGACCTCCGCAAGGCTAATATTGAAAACAATCCAACAACAGGGGTAACTTGGGAACAAGTTAAACGTAATATTCAAAGTCGTTATGACCGTTGAATTAATAATTGCCCCAGAAGCTCAATTAGATGTTGAGGATGCATACGACTGGTACGAAGACCACAAGTTTGGCTTAGGTGAAGAGTTTCTTTCATGTGTTGACGCTGCTGTTCAGTCACTTTGCCGATCACCTAAACTTTATCCTAAAATATTTAAAGACTATCGAAGAGCATTAGTGCGACGTTTTCCTTATGCTATTTTCTATGAATATACTGATCAAAAGTTCTTAACAATCTACTCTTTTTTTCATACCTCACAGGAACCAAACAAATGGCGAAAGCGTCGAAAAAAGAAATAACCTTGTGGGACGCAAGGGGACAGAAAGGAAAGTGGTTATGACTTAACAAAAACATGTTCTGTTCCCGATTAATCCCTGAAATTGTTATTGTAACAAGAGATGAGTCAAGCAAAGACCTGACCCCTCACAGAGACGATCGATAATATCGATTCATTGGTGGTTCCCAGTTTCTTATTTCTCAACTTCTCAACTTCACCCCTCACCCCTCACCCCTCCCCCCTCACCTCCTCAAATTCTCAAATACTTATTTCTCAACTCCTAAAATTCTTACTTCTCAAATTCCCAACTTCACCCCTCCCCCCTCACCTCTCTCTTCATCCTGTCCTTCAAAAAAGACCTGATCCCAGTTTGTTGACTCATGTGGGTATGGACCTCCTCTATAGTATCCTGTTGAAAAATAAGGGGTTTTTTAGGGGGGAAACCAAGAATGCATTGATTTGCTAAAAGCATTATTGTAGGTTGTCTCCACCCCTCAAAAGGGATGGTCGTTTTCGCTTATCAGTGGTTGTTATGATGTCAGGAGAAAGGGTAATGTCTGAAGCTTTGGCAATAAATATACAAGAGAGTAAATGCCAATGGTACGCCATTCGCACCCAAGCCAATAAAGAGACACTCGCCAGGCTTCATTACGAAAGACAGGGTTATACCGTCTATTTACCCTTGGTGCGCACAACCCGCACCCATGCCCGTAAGCGTGAAGAGGTGCTGCGTCCATTGTTTCCCGGTTATCTTTTTTTGCAGCTTGATCCCCAGACATGTAACTGGATCGCCATTTCGTCAACCAGGGGCGCGGTGGGGCCGGTGCAGTTTGGTTCCTATTTTCCTCCGGTGCCTGATGGGGTGATTGACAGTCTGCGTGAGAGGGCAGGGCATGATGGATTCCTCTCCAGGACAGAACTGCAGCGCCAAAGGTACAAGCAGGGTGACCAGGTTGAGGTCTTCTTGGGTGAGGGAGAACCGGTGAAGGCGATTATTGATTCCTTCTGCGGTGATGACCAGGTCCGGGTGCTGCTCGAGATGCTTCAGCGTCAGGTGAAAACAACGCTGTCCCAGGATCGTATCAAGTTACTTTAGTGGCCGTTAAGAATGTTGACCAGGTAAGCGTAGACTCCGCTATCTGCTTCATTTCAGCTTGAACCGTAAACTACACAGAGAAACTCTGTGTAACATTATTGCTGTTGTTTGTTTAATGGTTGATCATTCCCCTGATCACCCAAATGGCGGTAGCGTGTCTTTTTTCTGATGTTTTTTGTGGATGAGGCCCGAAGAAAAATAAAACAACAACACTTTGTTGCCTGTCTTCTACCCTAACCCCTAACCCCTAACTCCTCACGCACAAGCCCCTAAGCCCATGACAACTTCCCCCAACATATGCAGAGTTTGCAGTAGTAATTGTGTCCTCAAGGCAGGAAGGGCGTCTGATCACGAAAAGGTGGTGATATTGTGTTGAAGAAAAGTAAAAAAAATAGTTAGTTTAAAAATCCTGAATTCGCCTCACCCCTCACCCCTCACACTCTTACCCCCTCTTCTAAGGTGAAAAAGATGAACAAATATAGTGTAATAAGTTGTTTATTCGCTTTTCTATGGGCCTTCACCGGCTGTGCTACTTATACGGATCTGCCCGCTGGTACGGTGCAGGACATAACAACTTCCGCGATCCTTGAGCAGGAAACCGTATCCGTGGCCGCTGTGCAGGTTTCAGCAACCCCGTCCCTCGACTATATTGTCGGGCGCGGCGATGTTCTCTTTGTTAATGTCAACGGCAGAACCGAGTTGAGCAGCCCTGAGACATCGGGTTCCGGGAAGGTTTCCGGCAGTCGGGTGGATGGCTCCGGTTCCATTCGTCTGCCCCTGGTGGGGAGTATTCATGTCGCCGGCATGACCCTGGCTCAGATTCAGACCAGGCTCGAGGAGGTTTTCAGTCAATATCTCAAGGAATCCTGGGTGGTGGTGGAAATTTCCGAATATCGAAGCCATCCCCTCTATCTCATCGGCAAATTCCAAAGTCCCGGCACCTATTATATGGATCGGCCCTTAACCATGATCAACGGTCTGACCATGGGCGGCGGCATGCTCGATACCGCCAACCTGCGCAGCGCCCGTCTCATCCGGGACGGCGAGACCCTGCCGGTTGATATCTATCAGCTTCTGCGCCAAGGTTCCATGGAACATAATATATGGCTGCAGTCCGGCGATACCATTTATGTCCCCGATGATAAAAACCAGAATGTCTTTATCTTTGGTGCGGTCAGCAGCCCTGGAGCCGTGCCCATTCCCAGCGGCCGTTTCAGCCTTTCCCAGGCCCTGGCCAGTGCCGGTTTCAGCGGGATCAAGGGCAACACGGAACATGTCCGGATTATCCGCTCCCTCTCCGCCACCCGCGGGCAGCTCATTGTTATAGATCAGAGTCAGGTCCTGCAAGGCAAGGCCCTGCCGTTCTCCCTCATGGAAGGGGATATCATCTATGTGCCCCACAGCGGGATGAGCAGCTGGAACCTGGCCCTGCGGGAAATGCTGCCGTCCCTGCAGGCCGTGGGTGCGATCTTGTCACCGTTTGTGCAGATTCAGTATCTCACGGATTAACCCAGCTTCTTTCTCCAGATCGTATAGACCTTTTTAACGGATTAAAGAGACATTATGGATTCACAGCATCAAAATCAGCCCCCCCCTTCAGTTCACCAAGCGGACTGGCATGAGGAAGAAAAACATCTGGTAGATTATCTGGCCATCCTGGTCCGCCGCAAAAAGCCGGCGTTCTTCGCCTTTATCGCCGTCTTTGTCGGTGTCGCACTTTTTACCTTTCTGGCCACGCCGATCTTTGAGGCCTCCGGCACGCTCCATGTCCGGGATGAGAAGGGCAAGCTTGATCTGCTGGGCGGCATGGGGCTTGGTGAAAGCAGCTCCATGGAGTCCGAGATCCAGATCATCAAATCCCGCACCACTAGCGAAGAGGTGGTGCGCCGCCTCCACCTTGATTGGCAGATTGACAAGAAATCCCCTGATCTTTCTGTCCAGGTAAGCGAATTCAGCAGTTTGGCTCCAGGGCCGGTCTATCACATCAGACTGCTTGGGGAAGATGGGTTTGAGGTTAAGGATGATGATGGTCAGCTGGTTGGCCGGGGACGGGCGGGTGAACTGCTCCATGGCCAGGGGCTGACCCTCTTGCTCACTGACCTGCAGGGAGAAGTGGGGGATCGCTTTCGCCTGACCCTGCGATCTTTTAATGGTACGGTAAGCGGGGTGCGCAACAGCATCGAGGCCAGCGAACTTGCACTTAACACAAATATCATCAATATCTCCTATACCAGTGCCGACCCGGTTATGGCCCGGGATGTGATCAACACCCTGACCCGGGTATTTATTGAACGTTCAGTAACGGTGAAGACTCAGGAGGCCAGCAAGTCTCTCGACTTTATCACTGAACAGCTCGACAGTGTCCGCACCGCCCTTGATCATTCTGAACAAAATCTCGAGGATTTTCAGCGTGAGTCCGGGACAGTGCGACTTGGAGCTGAGACTGAGCGTTGTATAGTGCGGCTGGCTGGGACCGAGCAACAGATAGCCGCGGCGACGATTCGCAAGAAACAGGTGGAATTCGCAGTTGAAACCCTCAGCGCCGCCCTGAAGACGGGGAAACCTTATGCCCCGACTGTGCTCATTGATGACCCCATAGTTGCATCCCTGGCCCAGAAACTGGCCGGTTATGAGGTGCAAAAAAACACCATCCTCCTTGATTACACCGAGGCCCATCCTGCTGTCCAGACCATTGCCCAGCAAATTTCAGCGATTCAACAAAAGATGCTGGCTACCTATAGAACCAATCTCCTGGGTCTGGGGAATCAGATCAAGTCCTTGCAGGAGGAGTTGGCCCGGTACGAAGAACAGTTGAAAGAGATGCCCGAGGCAGAACGGAAGCTGGCCCATTTCTTCCGCCAGACCAAGGTCAATGCGGACATGTACACCTTTCTCCTGGAGAAACATGAGGAGTCCCGTATTCTCAAGGCCTCTACCTTGGGCAATATTGATATCATCGATCCAGCCATTACCCCTGGTCGCCCCATTAAGCCGCAGAAGGGGAAGAATCTCCTCCTGGGGTTGATTGTCGGCGCTATGGCGGGAGTAGGCTTGGCCTTCTTTCTTGACTATCTCGATGATACGGTGATCGATCCGGATAAGGTCAAGCGTCTGCTTGGCTTGCCGATTTTGGTGACCATTCCCTTTATCGCCAGTAAGGGCCGCGATGTATCCACGCGGCGTGAAGAGGCCTTGATCAGCCATCTTAAACCCAAGGCCTCCGCCTCTGAGGCCTTCCGGGCCCTGCGGACCGCCATCCATTTTTGCACCAGTAATAAGAAAAAGAAGGTGATCATGGTCACCAGTGCCCTGCCGGGCGAAGGTAAGACCACAATTGCTGCCAACCTGGCCGTAACCATGGTCCAGACCGGGGCCCGGGTCCTGCTGATTGGCTGTGATCTGCGCAAGCCCACCCTGCATACCTTTTTCAAGACCAGTCGTCTGCCTGGCATCACCGAGGTAATTGTGGGTGATGTGACCATTGATGAGGCGTTGATCCATACCGATATCCCTAACCTTGATCTGCTCAATGCCGGCAGCGTACCCCCCAATCCGGCCGAACTCCTTGGCTCTGATAAGATGCAGGAGCTATTGACCACCCTGGGCGACCAATATGATCAGATCATCCTTGATTCCCCACCCCTGTTTTCCGTCACCGATGCTGCTGTCCTCAGTGCCTTTGCGGATCTCCTTGTTGTCGTCTTTCAACCCGGTAAGGTCTCAAGCAAGACCATCATGACCCTGGGCGATCAGCTGCAGGGTACTCAGATTGCCGTTGCCGGTATTGTCATCAATGATAAAGAGGCCAAAGGTGCCCATTATTACGGCGGCTATTACGGCGGCTATTACGGCGGATATTACGGCGGATATTACGGCGAAGAGGATGCTCCAGCCAAGCCGAAAGGCTGGCGGAAGTTTTTTAAACGAAGAGGTTGAGCCCATTTCTCCATTCTTGCAGAGGAACCACCTTGATTGATTACCATTGCCATATCCTCCCCGGGCTCGATGACGGCGCCAAGTCCATGGATGATGCGTTGAGCATGGCGACCATCCTGGCGGAACACGGCTTCAGCGAGATCTACTGCACCCCCCATTGCATTCGGGGCGTCTATGATAACACCCCGGCCATGGTCTGCGCGGGGGTGGCGCAGTTGCAAGGGGGGTTGGATCAGGCCGGGATCAAACTTCAGCTTCACCCGGGCATGGAATATTATCTGGATGAATATTTCAGCGAGGCGCTCAAGGATCCACAACCCCTTGGCACCACCAAGCTGCTGTTGGTCGAGGCACCGGGCCAGGCCAATTTTGAGCTGATCAAGGAGAATATCTTTCTGGCCGTGCGCCAGGGCTTTACCCCCCTGTTTGCCCACCCTGAACGGTACCACTGGCTTACACCCGGGCAGGTAAAACAACGCAACTTCCTTGCCAGGGTCTTTGATCTCTTGCGCCCGGCATCGGTTTCGCAAAAGAATAATGAATCTCAAGACGCTAACCCGGAATTGGCAGACCTGCAGGCCCAAGGCTGCCTCTTCCAGGGCAATATCGGCAGCTTTGTCGGTCAGTACGGCCGCGAGGTAAAAGAACGTGCCGAGCAGTTGCACCATAATAAATTCTATCACTGCTTTGGCAGTGACGGTCACCGGCCTGAGCCCATGCGCCAGACCCTCCAACGTGGCTTGGATAAACTGGCAGGATAGCTTGTCTGCCCCCAAACACAAAAAAGAACAAAAAGCTGAACAGTGCAGCGATAAGGAAGTCGTGGTGTGTGCTGTTACGCTGAGACGTGAATTCCTGTACAACAACGATATGACGGCAGCCTGCCTCTGTCTGCTGGAACAGCCGGAAGAAAGGCTGCCGTTGCTGTTCAAAGACAAACAACCGCCGCTGGTAAAAATAACCCATGAAAATATCAGACGTAAAAATTGCAATTATCGGTCTCGGATATGTCGGCCTGCCCCTGGCGGTAGAACTTGGCAAAAAATATCCGACCCTTGGCTTTGATATTAAAGAAGAGCGGATAAAAGAACTCTTAAGCGGCAAGGACTCCACCAGAGAAGTCACCCCGGAAGATTTAGCCCAGCCCCCCCACCTGCAGTTCTCAGCTCAGGAAGAGAGCCTGAAAGAGTATAATTTTTATATCATCGCTGTCCCAACCCCCATTGACAGGCATAACCAACCAAACCTGCGTCCGTTACAAGGGGCAAGTTCCCTTGTTGGCAAGGTTCTGTCTGAAGGCGATATCGTCGTATACGAATCGACCGTTTACCCAGGTGCCACTGAAGAAATCTGTGTCCCTATTCTGGAAAAAGAATCAGGCCTTACGTTCAACCAAGACTTTTCTGTGGGATACAGCCCGGAACGCATTAACCCCGGTGACAAAAAACATTGCCTCACCACAATCACGAAAGTCACAGCAGGATCTAATCCCGCAGCAGCTGACCTCATCGACACCATTTACGCCAGCATTGTGAAAGCAGGGACCTATAAGGCCAGCTCCATAAAGGTTGCCGAAGCGGCCAAGGTTATTGAAAATACCCAGCGGGATGTTAACATTGCCCTGGTGAACGAGTTAGCCGTTATTTTTAACCGCATGGGAATTGATACCAATGAAGTTCTTGATGCAGCCGGTACAAAATGGAACTTCCTCCCTTTCCGCCCGGGGTTGGTCGGCGGGCATTGCATCGGTGTTGACCCGTATTATCTCACCCACAAGGCCCAGGAAACCGGCTACAACCCAGAGATGATCCTTGCAGGGCGCCGTATCAATGACAATATGGGAGCCTATGT
>JAQIBE010000196.1 GCA_027859235.1 Desulfobulbaceae bacterium | reverse complement strand
TTTTAATATATACCAAAAATATCTTATAGTTGCTATTCCCCTTTCATCTTGCAAGCAGAACCAACCTTCCACCAATAACTTAATATGGTGTTTTTGCTTGAGGAACTATATCATGATCAGGAATGCTCATTCATGAACAAACCTGTTATTACACCCAGCTTCAGCCAATAATATGAGCATTATTTATTTTGCCAGAGTTTCAGCGTGAAGTTAGGGGCCGTTAAGAATGTTGACCCGGTAAGCGCAGACTCCGTTGTATCAATTTATTTACGGCCCCTTATGCAGCTATGGACATCTCATTGGCCATGTTAATTTTTACAATTGCTTTACGGTTTACGGTTGCCAGTTTACGGTTCAAGGTAAAACGAATCAGATAACGTCAACATCCACGAACTGTAAACGGTAAACTGGCAACTGGTAACTTGTTGGAATAACAGAATATTGGTTAGTATTCTCTAAGTTATGCTGAAGCTGGGTGGCAATCATGATTTAAAATAATGGTATGGGTGTGCTGTTCAGCGTAGCTGCGCCATCTTTATAGGTCAGGGTGGAGGAAAAGCGCTCATTTTCCAGAACAAGCTGCTTGTTGTCCAGGAGTTGCTGCAGCTGCTCATTACTGGCTCTGGCGGCCTGTTGATCGCATGTTGTGTCGGCAGCATCAGTGCAGGTGGAGGCCTTCAGCATATCCTTAGCCAAGGCGGTGAGGAATCGTTCATCTGCACCCAGTGAAGCTTCAACTTCAAGACGGCCAAGGAGAAATAACGGGTTCATGATCACTTCACCTTCGCCATTGAATCTGATCTTTAGATGCAGTTCTCCTGACCCTTCGGCTGTCTGCAGTGAAATGTTCTCGAATTCAAATTCAGGGGATTTTGATAATAATGTCAGCCCATGGGTGGATGCCATTTGCATGAGTTGGGCCTGCATGGCACCTCTGTCCCCCGGGTTATTTTTTTGCATTTCAATGTACTCTTGATTCATCAGCGCCAGGGTTCTGGCATCAAGATTTCTGGCATGAAACGTCAAGTTGGCAGGGCCATAGACTTTATCTCTGCTGGCTAAGGTTTTCATATTGAAAACTGCCGAGATACTCAAAAGGTCATTCTGTTCGGCAAGAATGATTTCCAGATCCATGTTTTCCATACGTAGTCCGTTGCTGGACCCATCTGCAAAGGTGATGCCCATGTTCTGGACGGTTGCCCTGTGATTGCCAAGGCCAATGCCAAAATTGCCTGAATGGGCTGTACCCTTTGCGGTTATTGGACCGAGTTCAAAGCGTTCAGGTCCAGCAGTTGCAATAACGAGCCCCGGGGCGGTGAAATCATAGGTGAAGTCTCTGATACTGCCTTGGGAGTCGAGGGTGCCGTTAAATCCCTGCCAGTCAATGGTGAGCAGGGTGCCGTCCAGCTCAAATTCCTGACTTAAAGGGGCCCCTGAAAATTCTACCCTGGCGTCGCCCATGAGGGGGATGTAGGCTGAGATCGTGGTGTTTGTCGCATCTTTAATCCCCTGGGCCAGTTTTGGGTCAACCGCACCGGTGAGCTCATAAAAAAGCGATCCCTCGGTGTAAGCTTGCACTGGGATATAGGGTGGCTGACCGTTCTGCATTTTGTGGAAGATAAAGGGCCCATGGTAAATGGTGTGGCTCGTGGAAACAGCGAGGTCAAGATCAATACCTCTATCGGTCACGGGTATCGGTGAATGAAGCTCCACAGTGGAGGATAGAAATCCCTGCTTATAGGTTATGTCGATTTGGCCAGGGACTTGAGCGTTGATTTGCTCCATGGTATTATCGAAGTTTCTTTTTGCCAAAATACCAAAAAAACCATAGGCCCCGGCGGTTAACAGGGCAAGGATAAGAGAAGCGGCGAGTATCTTCTTCATGGAATTCTCCGGAAAATATAAGGGTAAAGGGGGCTCTATGCTGGCCAGGTGAGGGTTTCTTGTTTATAGACCCTTTAAGATGCGGGCAGAGTGTAGCATATTTATTCATGATTACCACCGAACTTCAGCCAATGATATGAGCATTCTTGGTTTTACCAGAGTTTCAGCGTGAAGTTTACGGTTTACGGTTCAAGGTAAAACTAATCAGATAACGTCAACATCCACGAACTGTAAACGGTAAACTGGCAACTGATTGGAATAACAGCATAATTGTTGAACCTGCCCCGCTATTGGCGGCTTAGCGGTTGCATGCGGTTGCTGTAAATAGAAACAATAGGAGAATATATGAAACGCATGATAGTCTATTGTCTGATTCTTTTTTTACTAGTTCTTGCACCTCAGGCCTGGGCTGGTTGGTTTGGGTTTGGCGGAACTGAAAAGACCGATGAGCCGACAACAATGCCCTCTTTTGCATTGGTTGAGCTTCCCGCAGGGGAGGATTTTGACAGTGCGCAGCTGCAGGGTAAGGTTGTGCTTGTTAATTTCTGGGCTACCTGGTGCGGCCCATGTGTGGCCGAGTATCCTGATCTTATGCAGCTCCATACGGCTTACAGCTCCAAGGGATTTACTGTGGTTGGTCTTTCCATGGATAAATCTGCTGGAAGTGTGAAAAGGTTCATGGAAAAGGCGGGGGCGGTTTATCCCATGCTCATGGGGAATAGCGCGATCAGCCGTGACTTTGGCGCTGGTGCAGGGCTGCCTGTGAGTTTTCTTATTGATCGTCAGGGCAGGATTGTAAAAAAATATTTAGGCGGTAGGCCTTTCAGCGAATTTGCCGGGGATGTTGAACTATTGTTGTAAGCCGTTGTGCAAAGATAACATGGCTAAGGAGATGTCCATGGCTGCATAACGGCCCCTGGGCTGAGGAAGGCCTCGTCACCCTCAGCGGAGTTGCGTGGTTATTGGGTGAATAAGGGGTGGTCTTGTCAGCCTTTTCTTCAGGAAAGGGAAATAGGGCTTTAATTTTTTGAGAAGCTTCGCTAACCTGAATATGCAAAGAAGATCTGGTCATGAGTTGTCTACATGGGTGTTCGTAACCCATGAGTAAGGTTGTCAGGAGTTTGTTTAAATATCCATGGTGTCTTTTGAGGGATAAATGAAGAAAATATTTAATATTGTCCTGGTGATATTCGCCCTGGTTTGTGTCCTGTTGCTGGGTGCAAGTTTTGCAGTTAAGGTCTATCTCTCCAACAGTCGCTTGCGGGCCATGATTATTCCTCCTGTTGAAAAGGCCCTGGGGAGAACTGTGGAAATTGGTCAGATCAATGTTTCCCTGTTCTCCGGGGTACAGGTATATGATTTCGTCATTAAGGAGGCGAATGGGTTGGATGATTTTATCAGCTCCACTCGTTTTGTTGTGGATTATAAAGTGGTTCCTCTTCTGCAGGGAAAATTTGTCATTAATGAAGTGCATTTTGTCGATCCCTCCATTCATATTTTACGTGCTGAAGACGGTGTTTTTAATTTTCAATCCCTTGTTGCTTTGGCAAAGAAAAAGCAATCTGTAGAGCAGGGTGAGAAGGACCCGTCTGCTGCAGATAAGTCACCTCTGCCCTTCAGCGTTGCGGTTGAACAGTTTGTCATTGAAAACGGCATGGTTTCGGTGCGTGATGAGCTTGGAATTTTACCTGAGACAGACATCATTACCAATTCGGAGATCCAGCTTGGTGTTGGTCATAGTCTCAGCGATTATTACTATAATGGTGAGATTCGGTTCATTGTCGATACCTTATACAGGGATGTCAACTTGCATAATGAGGGACGTGTGACCTTTGATGAAACAAGATGTGATTACACCGCAGATATTGTTATTGATGAGCAGAATCTGCAGATTGCCGGCAGTGTAGACAATTATAAATCAAGGTATCCACCGTTAATCTTTAATCTGTATAGCGCAGAATTGGATGTGGACAGGTTGCTGCAATCTCTGACTCAGTTGGGGAAAACCACGGATACCAGCGCTGGTTCAGACGGGGTGCCTGGAAAAACAGCAAAATCTAAAACTGCAGATGCTGCAATTATTCCTCCTGAGTTGAATGTCCATGGTGAGGTTTTACTCAAGAAGGTCAAGGTCAAAGACCTTGTTGTTGAAGACCTGAAGCTCCAGTTTGGGTTAGAAGATGCCCAGCTTTCCCTTGCCGATCTGGGCGGCCGGACCCTCGGGGGTGAAATTAGCGGGGAGGTTGCTGCTGATTTGCAAGGAGAACCTTCCTATAACGGCAAGCTTGCCGCCCAGGCGTTTCAGCTTGGAGCTATTCAGAAAGCTTATCTTCCTCATTCCCCCGCAGTTATGACAGGTAGTGTGAGTGGTGCGGTTGCCTTTCAGGGACGTGGGACTGATCCGGAGGTTATAAAGAAAAGGCTGAAGGCCACAGGTGAATACTCGCTGCAGGATGGTAGGATCAGCGGCTCGGATGTCACCCGAGGCTTAGCCGCTGTGTTGAATATGCAGGAATTAAATGATGTACCCATAAAGAACATGGACGGCCGGTTTGAGGTGGAGAAGGGCAAGGTCCGTTTTAACGGGTCCACCGATAGTGTTTGGTTTAAGGCGAAAGCCGTCGGGACGATTGGACTGAACGGAGACTTGCATGTCCCTGTAGCCATGGCGCTTTCACCTCGTCTGAGTCAGCAGCTGGATCGGCGTCTGGAAGCGGCCCAGTATATGGAAAAGCAGAATGGCCGGACCATTGTTCATCTTAATATAGATGGAAGCGTCAATAAGCCCAGGGTGAGCCTTGATGTCCAGAAAACAGGGAAGCAGGCGGCGGATAAGGTTATTGATACCCTTTTAAAAGATGGATCCGAGGAAGAGAAGGCCGCTGGCGAAGCGGTTAAATCTGTTCTGGATAACTTGTTTGGACAATAAATGAACGAATATGAGCAGATTATAGGCATTATTGGCTTGAGTATGGGGCTTGGTTGGGCCAGTGGCGTTAACTTGTACGCCGCCATTTTGACCCTGGGCGTCCTCAGTATCACCGGTTCCATGGAATTGTCGCCGGGGCTGGAAACCCTGAATAACCCCCTGGTGATTGGTGCTGCAGGACTCATGTTTGTGGTGGAATTTTTTGCTGATAAAATTCCAGGTCTTGATTCAACCTGGGATGCCATTCATACCTTTATCCGTATTCCTGCCGGTGCTGTTCTTGCCGCCTCTGCCCTTGGTGATGTGAGTGGAGAACTGACTGTGGCGGCAGGAATTCTTGGCGGGACATTGGCTGCAACAAGCCATGTTGTTAAGGCGGGGAGTCGCGTGCTGATTAACGCATCCCCTGAACCGTTCTCCAATTGGACGGCGTCTGTGACCGAGGATGTCGCCGTGGTGGGCGGGGTATGGTTGGCCCTGTATCATCCCCTTGTTATGATTTTGCTTATTGTTGTATTTGTCCTGCTGGCCATCTGGCTCATGCCTAAGCTCTGGCGGGGAATCAGGAAACTGTTTGGTTCTATTGCCAGGTTGTTCGGCGATAATCCTCCTGATGGAGGAGATCGGCAGGTGGGGGCGTAGGCTTAAAATTCTATGCCTTTTTGGGCCTTGATTCCTTTTTTGTACGGGTGTTTAATCTCTTGCATCTCTGTTACCAGGTCAGCATGTGCAATCAGCCCGGCTGAGGCATTCCTCCCTGTGATAACAAGATGCATTCCTTGAGGTTTACGAGCGATTACCGCAAGAATCTCCGATTCTTCCACCATATTGTAGGTAATGAGATAGGTCAGTTCATCTAAAATAACGAGCTTATGGTGGCCTGCAAGAATGGTCTCCTTGGCAAATTTCCAGGCATCCTGGGCTGTTTTGATGTCTTCATCCAGGTTGTCACTTTTCCAGGTGAATCCCTTGCCCATGACATGAAAATCCAGGAGACCCGCAAAGCTTTTAGCGGCCTCCAGTTCGCCGTACTTCCAGCTTCCCTTAATAAACTGAATGATCGCTACAGGGAACCCGTGGCCTAGGGCTCGAAAGGCAAGCCCCAGGGCTGAGGTGGTTTTGCCCTTACCGTTTCCCGTGAAAATTAGCGTTAGTCCCGCCGTTCCCGGTGCTTTCGCTCCCGGCGCTGTCGCTCCTGTCATTTATTATACCTCTTCAATGTCAATCTCATCATGGAGCTCAAGGATCTTATAACCGCCGGCGCATTCGGGACTTTCTTCAGCAAATATTAAGCGAAAGAGCATGGTCTTGTTGTGTAATTGAGTTTGTGGTGGGGAATATTAAATATCCTGCATATTGACAATAACCCGTCCCCTGGTCTTGCCGGCAAGGATGAGGTCAATATATGTATCAAGTTCTGCCAGTGAAATTTCAGTGGCAAGCGTTGCCAGGTGGTCAAATTTCCACTGGCCGGCCATGGCCTGCCAAACCTGCTTGCGCAATTCAAGGGGGCATTCCGCCGAATCAACGCCAAGGAGGGCAATGCCGCGGAGAATAAAGGGGTATACCGTGATGGGAAGATCTCCAGAGGCAACATTGCCGCAACAGGTAACAGCTCCGCATGGCTTGGTTGTTTTTAAGCCGTAGGCGAGGATGTTGCCGCCAACCGTATCAACAACACCGGACCATTTGGCCCGTAACATAGCTTTACCCGCGCCAGTGTTCACCGCTTCACGGCTGATGACTTTTCGGGCTCCCAGAGAGAGGAGGAAGTCAGCAGCATCCTTGCCGCTTGCAGCCACCACGTGAAACCCTTCTCTGGCAAGGATGGATACCGCCACAGAGCCAACTCCGCCGCTGGCACCGGTAACCAGTACTGGCCCCTGTTCAGGTTTAATGCCATGGCAAAGGAGTTTATGGACTGAAAGGGCGGCTGTGAATCCTGCTGTGCCGAAGGCCATGGCGTCCTGCATGGATAAACCCTCGGGCAGGGGGACCACCCATTCCTGGGGCACCCTGATGTATTGACCGAAACCCCCGTCCGTATTCATGCCAAGATCATAACAGCTGACAATAACCTCATCGCCTTTGCAGATATGGCCCGCTATGGATTCCTCCACTATTCCCACACCGTCAATGCCCGGGGTGTGGGGGTAACGTCTGGTAACGCCGCGATTGCCGGTGGCGGAGAGTCCGTCTTTATAATTTAAAGAGGAGTAAAGGACACGAACCAGGACATCGCCTGCGGGGAGATCGTTGCTTGACCTCTGTTCGATGGCTCTGGTGAAAATGCCGTTGTCTTTACGGACCGTCAGGGCGCGAAAGTTGGATGAATCCATGGGTTATCGTTCTTGTCGGTGCTGTTAATAAAAAGTGCGTTGTGTATATTATTTCGGCAATTAAATAGTGACGGAAAGAGTTTGATATTTATGCCATTCAATTAAAATCTCATTATTCTCTTTTTGAGCCACAGAATCCACAGAGATAGCGTAGACTTCGAAACACAGAAGTTTTTGTCTGTGGATCGAAGTCTACACTATCTCTGTGGCTTATTGTTTTTCTCTTAAAATTTAAGGAGTTATTTGCCAAAGCAAGATAAATTGCAAAACACCCTATAAACAATAAGCCCAACCAGTGCAACCGGGAAGCCTTTATTGTCCTGTGGAGAGACGAGTTACGTTTTAGTCCACTACCCTTCTGCTGTTTGCCGTTTCTGCACTCGTTTGCGCTGATCCGCTGCAAGTTTGTCTATTTTCTCCTGTAATACGTCACTCACGGCAACCCGTCCTTCAAGGACACAGCCGGGTCGGCCCATGATGCAGTCACCGTGCAGTTTCTGACATTGGTCTGTGTTGATTTCAAGATTCTTGCAATAAAAGGTCATAATGTTTTCTTTAGCTCAGTTATGTGTTTTTTGCTAAATCGTTCTGTGACGTTCTGCATCTGCAGGGTCTGCAGGGACTCAGGACTCGGAGGATTTGTTTACAGGTCTGTATAGTGTAATGCCAGCCAGACGGTCTCCTGCGACCCATCGGTCTCCGCAACCCGGTGGAGCCTGTGGGCCGGGATGATGAGATGGTCGCCCTGCTGCAGGAGGATATCTTCTTCGTCCGCAAAGACCAGTCTGGCCCAGCCGGAAAGGATGGTAACCCATTCATGCTGGTGCTGATCATACCAGTCCCCTTCCGGGGTGACGTGACCCTTGGAGACAATGCGTTCTAATCGTATATCTTTTGTCTTGATTAATGTTTCAAAGACTTCGTCCTGCATATTATCAGGAAGGTCTTGGAGTAGATTCATCGGCGCTTCGCTCCTGGCGTTTCACTCCTGTCGTGTTGTCTGCGCCGTTTCATTTTTATCATTTTATTGCTGTTGTTGTCTCGTCTTTTGAAACAGAGTACCCTTATTTCAGTATGCAAAATAGTTTTTATCTATAAAAGAGGTAATAACACTGATCATGGTTGAGCAGTGGAGCGCTAGGAGTGGAGCGCCGGGAGCAGGGTGTCGATGGTTAAAAAAAGAATGGCTGTGGCCATGAGTGGCGGCGTTGATTCCACTGTCACAGCACAGTTACTCCTGGATAAAGGTGTTGAGGTTCATGGTCTTTTTATGAACCTTGGCCAGCCGGATTTGCCGGAGCAGCTTGAGCAGATAACGCAGATTTGTCAGCAGCTTGGTGTTATGTTCACCGTTGTTGACGTGCAGGAGCTGTTTCAGCGAGTCGTCATTGATTATTTCTGCAGGTCGTATTTCCAGGGGCGTACGCCGAATCCCTGTGTGGTTTGCAATCCCTCGGTGAAATGCGGGGAACTCATCAGACATGCCATGCTGCATGGCTGTGAGGGGCTTGCCACGGGGCATTATGTGCGCAAGGTGCTCCAGGATGAGGGCTGGGTCCTGGGTCGGGGCGTAGATGAAAAAAAGGATCAGTCCTATTTTCTCTGCGGGCTCAAGCAGGAGCAGATTGCCTTTTTAGAGTTTCCTTTGGGGGAGACGGATAAAGAAACCGTCTATGCGATGGCCGAGGGATTTGGCTTTCACGGTTTTCGTGGTCAGGAGAGTCAAGATATTTGTTTCTTGAAAAATCAGTCGGTTCAGGAGTTTCTGGCCACCCATGGAGGCCAGAAGGGTACGGGGGGACAGATTGTTGATAGTTCGGGTGTGGTGCTCGGCCATCATCATGGCATTGAAAATTATACCATTGGTCAGCGTAAAGGACTGGGCATCTCAGCCTCTCAGCCTCTCTATGTCGTGCGGTTGGATAGACAGAGTCGTCAGGTGGTGGTGGGGCAGCCTGAAGCCCTCTTCCGGCAGCGTCTTGAGGTTGATTCCATGAATTGGCTATTGGGGACAGAACCTGAATTGCCGGCGGATTTCGTGGTTAAAATTCGTCATCGCCATGGTGGTGCGCCGGCCCGGGTGGAGAAGCAGGACGGCGGCTATGTCATTACCTTTACTGAACCGCAACGGGCCGTCACTCCCGGGCAGTTTGCTGCCCTCTACTCTGGTGAGTTCTTGTTGGGTGGTGGAGAGATTGTTTAATGGTTTCTTCTGCGGTACTGTCTCAAGGGCACCTTGGAAAACTGCTCTTTCGGAGTCTCGTAAACTCGCTTACCTGCCCAATCGAAGGTCTACGCTATCTACTGCGTCACTGTAAAAAGAAAAATTCTCGCATATGACTAATATGCTGCGTGCCCGTAAGGAAATACCCTTGGGGTGCTTTTTATTTTCACCGCTCCTTGTTCTTGAACAAAATATCTAGTTTTTCAAGGTACCCTCAAGCATATATTATCTTACCGGATCCCCACCCTTATTTACCCTTTTCTTTGCCTGACTATAAACTTCGTTTTTATTTCTTTTGCCAATGGCAATCACAAGTATGCATATCTGTTGATCTATAACTTCGTAGACGAGTCGATACCCACTGGCTCTCAGCTTGATTTTATAATGATTTTCAAACCCTCTAAGTTGATTGCTTAATATGTGAGGTTTTATGAGGATCTCTTTTAATTTCTTTTTCAACTGAATCTGAATGGTATTATCTAGTTTTCTCCATTCTTTCAGGGCAGTAGGGAGAAATTTAAGATTATAATTCATCAAGATCCACTGCTATGGCCGAAATTTTTTCATTTTGTCTTTCTTTTACTATGATACCAAGCTGATAGTCTTCTATACTATCAAGCAGTTCTTCATATGTTTCAGCGGGAATAAGGTAGGCTGTTGGTTTATTGTGGTTTAGAATTGCAATTGGTTCACCGTCTGCTTCCTCGATGAGGGCACTAGGGTTTCTTTTAAGTTCTGAAATGCTTGCTGAGCAATTTGCCAATACTAATTTCATTGTGACACCCCCTTAAGTAAGGATTTTTTTTAATACTAAATAATGGTTATAAAATAGTACTTAATTCACATTTCGTCAATCTTGTTTGGGAGGTGTTTAACGGAGGAAATCGCCGTCCAGAAGACTTTCGCTCAATTCTTCCAGGGTTTCCGGGTTATTGATGGCGGCAATATGAAAGAGGGCATCCCCCTTGTACACCAGCGGCAGATTAAGGGTGCCGATAACTATCCCGTTTAAAGGTGAGAGAATCTCTTCCTTCTCTTCGTCCCCAAACGGATCGACAATGTATGCAAGAATATCTCCCTTGGCAACAGAGGTTCCTGTCTTGGCAATA
>JAQIBE010000171.1 GCA_027859235.1 Desulfobulbaceae bacterium | reverse complement strand
CTTAGAGAGTACCAAACAATACTCTGTCATTCCAACAAGTTACCAGTTGACAGTTTACCGTTTACAGTTCGTGGATGTTAACGTTATCTGATTCGTTTTACCTTGAACCGTAAACTGGCAACCGTAAACCGTAAACTTCACGCTGAAACTCTGGCAAAACCAATAATGATCATATAATTGGCTGAAGATCGGTGGTAATCATATAAAAAAAATGTTCCAACCTGATCAACATTCTTAACACCCCTAAGTCGCCTTCCACCTTTCGGCAAGATCCAGATACTTCTGCCCCACCTCAAGCCGATTGTGCTTGATACACCCATTGCCATAGATCGTACATTTGCGGACAAGCTCCATGGCAAGAAGAGAGCGCTGCTGGGCCGAGAAGCCATTCAGGTGCAAACATTTTTCAAGGGAAGCTATGCGAAACTGATCCATACCCACCCGGTAGTACATTGACACCTGATCCTCACGTCCGCCCTGTTTATAGGTTAACGGCTGATCAATCTTAAAAAATTCAACCCGTCCTGATCCTCTGAGCCATAAATCATAATCTTCGCAGCAGGGCAACGACTCATCAAAGGATCCTGCGACTGCAAAAAATGACCTGCGCATCATCACGGTGGACATGCCCACACAACAGAGGGGTAAACATTGGCTGAATATATCGCCGTGCGGGCGGGTATGCTTCTTTTTTTGATTCAGAAATTTCCCGTGACGATACCACACTTCATCGGTGTGACTAATCAAGGTGGCAGGATTTTCCGCCATCACCTGCACCTGTAGTTCAAGCTTCTTTTTATCCCACCAGTCATCGGAATCGAGAAAGGCGATAAGATCATGGGATGCCTGCTGGACACCATGGTTGCGGGCAGCTCCAGGTCCCCTATTCTGCATTTTTAAAATCTGTATTGTCTTACCATAACGCTGGTGCAGCAATGCAGCAGTGTTGTCGGTGGATCCATCATCAACGATGAGCAATTCAAAATTTTGCCAGGTTTGACCAAGGACAGAGTCTATGGCTTTTTCAAGGAGACCACCGGAGCGGTTGTAGGTCGGGATGATGACGGTAACAGGGAGAGAGGTCATAGTTGTTTTTGCCCTTTACTTAGCAGCATAAATAATCTCACCACCATGCTCCACCAGTTCAACATCATCCTGCACATGCCGCAGGACAAGACCGCCGTCATCATTAATACCTGTCACGAAAGCTTCATACTGGGGAGATTCCTGCACATCAAAACCAAAACAAACGGTGCGTCCGACACTGTCACAGAGATCCCGATAACGATCCATGAAGGGAGAGAGCGATGTATCATTTTCATCAAGCCAGGTGAGGAGCCCTATATTCCACGCGAGTTTTGCCAGTAGATCCTGACCAATATCAAAGATAGAGAACTCATGTCCTGTCTGCTTTGCCAGGGAGGTTGCGATGTTCTGCAGCTCAGGCGGGAACGCATTATTATTCACATTAAGACCAATACCCAGAAGGATGTACTCTTCACCGGAGAGGGGACAGACATGGGTTTCCGCGAGAAGCCCCGCAAGCTTTAAACCATTATGACAAATATCATTGACCCATTTAATCTGGGCCGGCAAACCGAGCCCCCTCACCGTTTCACACACCGCAACCCCAGCCGCCAGGGACAAGAGACGCGCCGCCTGTGGCGACCACTGGTTAAAAAGGGTCAGTACGCACCACAACCCGCCATCCGGGGCATACCATGGTCGCCTGAACCGCCCCTTAGACCCGGATAACGACTCCGCAAAAAGCATGGTGCCACTGGGAAGTGACTGGTGCAGTCCACTCTGTTGTTTGATGAGTTCCCGCGCCTGATCCATACAGCGGGGAAGCGAGGTATAGGCATGGATGCGGGAACCCACCATACCGCCATAACGGAAAATATCAGCAACCGGAAGATCAGTCGCAGCCAGGAGACGACGGGGACATTCTTCCCTGTGAATATAGGTTTCGAGACTTTCAGGGGTGGGAAATATTACTCCCATTCCGCCTTCACACGGGTAATAACCTTTTCAACCACAGCGATCTTCTCAGGGGGACAGATACCCACCAGGGGTTCACCCTGTTCCATGGACTGCCCTTGTTTAAAATATACCGAGTGAATGAGCCCGGATTCCCCTGCATAAAACACGGGGGTATCCCGTTTCATTAAACTCATGGTGAAGAGTTCATCCCCCGCCTTAACAGAAACCGAACGCTGGCCAAATTTTTCTATCCGACTCTGAATATCCATGGCAAAATAATATTTGGCCTTTTCAGGAGCGGCAAAAGGAACCAGCACTTTCCTCAGAATCTGCTCGATAATTTCCCGTTTTTTCAGGGGATGACGGATGGTCATAATCTTCTCCCCCGCCTGCACAAACTTGCCGTCAAGATCCTTATTAACAAAAGAGACCTCGCCCTTGGTTGTGCAATGAATGGGCTTTTGATTACGTTCCCGCGTCAGTTCACAGAGCAGGGTTCCCTTAATATGCCGAAAATCACCGGTCAGACCTTCAACCTGATCCCCTTCATGCACATGAAAACGAATCTGGCCTGTGTGCATGGCATGAATGTCCACATAGGTAAAAGGATCTTCCCTAAATTTACTTAAGACTGCCTCATAATTAACTGTATCGTGCTGACTCATATGTTTTTCTCGAAAAATTTAGGTTGGTTAGGGTGTCGGCGTTACTACTCCTGGCGTTTAGACTGCTAAAAACAGCACATCTACAACCTACCCTAAATAACCGACAGACTAAGCCCCTCTACACCTCATGGCTTATCTGTAGTACAAACTCTTTCCGCCCATGGTCATGAGCGACTTATGCAGATTGGTTCTAAATTCACGGCGATCCCAGATGCCCTGGATATGACCACGCTTCAAGGCGTTACGAGCGCTATGATAATCAGGTGGAATATCTTCACCTGTGGTGTCACGAATAACCCGTGGCCCAGCAAAGCCCACCCGGCTTGAACGGATGGCAAATTGATAATAAGAACAACCGAGAAAGCTCGCCACAGGCCCAGCATAGGAGTTATTATCGTACACAACCATGTACAAACCACCGGCATCAACATACTCGCGCACGGCCATGGTGCATTTAGGCATCTGGGTAACCCCAAGGGTGCCTTCCTGAATACGAATACCGCCTGTGGTGTGGACATAGCTCAGAAGCGGTCTACGCATCATCCGTGCCCGTTCAGCGGCCTGGACAAATTTCTCCCCTTCAGTAGCACCGACGGTACCATTCCTGAAATTCGAGTAGAGCATGGCCACAACCACCTCCACCCCATGCACACGGGCATCAAAGGTAATCATGGCGCTGCGCCGTCCTGTTTTCTTGAAGGCATCCTGCAGACGCTTCTCAAAAGCCGGGGAGTCCAGTGGATTCCGGGCTGAAATCTTACTGTTAAACTCTCGGATGGAATCACGATCAAAAAGATTCTTTAAATACCATTGATATTCCAGGGGAAAATGATGGCCGCAGTTCTCACACACACCACCAAACTGACCATACAGATCCGGGACCCACAGGTCCTTACAGCCGGACTGTTCCGAGTTTGGGCAGGTAATGGTGCGATCTTCATTGGCAAGGGGCGAGGTGTAGGTATTATCGTATAACTCTTCCCGATCCAAATCACGGGATGCTGGAAGCCTCTCAGTATCTGGCTTCCGGGTGAAAAAACCAAAGATGCCCGCCAGTGGGCCTGTCACATGTTTGATAACGGCAGATGATTCACTGGTAACATCATGCATTACCTGCTTCACCTGCTTTTGGTGGCTATGGAGGAGATCATAGCGAATATTATAAAAATACTTGCTGGATTTCTCCTTCACACGATTGGCTAAACAACCAAGTATACCATCCTTTGTGCATAAACCTTCACAACCCATCTGCCGATATTTTTTTGAACGCATGTCCAGGAGACGGGCCAGCTCATCCCGGTTTAATTCCCAGGACACATCAATATGGGCATCATCACCAAACTCTTTGGTGGAACGCTTCAGCTTCATTTCATAATTCCTGAAGGCCCGCAGACTCTTTGTCTTCAGAACCACCTCATCGGTGGCACGAATCATCTCATACTTGATCCGCTTAAAAAATTCAAAGTCGTCACGCTTGGCCCCGAGGACAGGCTCGTCAACAACACGGTCAATGGTTTTCAAGCGCAGATTGTCGGCCGCGGAAATCTTCAACCGTTCCGCACAGGACTCCACCATTTCAGCGGGAATCTTTTCGCCTTCACGCACCTTTCCCTCAATGGCAGCGCCGCCTTCAGGGGAAATAACCGAATAATAACCATGGGAGAACATCAAGCGATAATCGGAACAGCCAATGGCCTCAGCACCACCTGACCCCCCTTCGGAAATAATGGAGATGATGGGCACTTCAAGCTTGGTCATGGCATAGATATTCCGGGCGATCTGCTGACCGGCACCGGGATAATCTTCCGTAGGAAAGGAGCCCGGGGTAAAGATATAGGAATGAATGGGGATGCCTTCGGTCTGAGCCACCATCATGAAGCGCAGCGCCTTTTCATTCCCCCAGGGCTTACTGCAGCCGCCGTTCCGATACTCTTCGCCATGGCCCTTCTCATGGCCGATGACCATAACCTGCTGGGTTACCGTCTTGCCCTTAATAATGGCCGACACCGTCGCCTTGGCACAAACCATGGAAGCATCGATGGAGTCCTCTTCCTCGCCGCCAAGTTCGGTGTAATCCTCGTACACATTCTCAAGGATATCCTTCAGGGAAAAGCGGAGAGGAGAGCGCACAATCCGTACCCGATCCATGCCGGTCAAACTCTCTTCGGCACGCTCCTCAAGAAATGCCAGCTCTTCTTCCAGGTTATGAATCTTCTCGGCCATCTGCTCGGCAGAGAGATCAAAGATGGCATCCTGCACCCCTTTAAAACGCTGGGCCACAGAATCAATATTACCCCAGTCAGCAGAACCTTTAACCTGACCAATGTAATTAATCCGCTCTTCTACTTTTGTTAATCGTTTACGTATTTCTTGCATATTTTATATGTGAACTGATGAGCACTTTAATCTGTAAGGTCGCTGCCAAAACAAACTCAACACCCTAGAAGGTCAACAACCTCTCAATATTATCATTCAAGTATTGCAAATTTGTCATCATAGGCTCGCCCGAACTGGTCTCACCCTGAATAGATACTTCCTTTAAGAAGGCTCTGCCGCGTTCTTTCGCCTGGGCGATGGAATCACCCCAGACAAGGGCCAGGGCCAGATTCGGATCAAAATCACTGGGAATATCATAGGTCCTGTCGGACGGCACCTGGGTATACACTGCAGACCAGTCATGTTTGGGAAATTCAAACCGGGTAATCTTGCCGATCCACGGGGCAAAATCCCGGCTGGTATCTTCAGCGACAATACGAAATTCAATACAGGCCCCTTTAA
This sequence comes from Desulfobulbaceae bacterium, assembly GCA_027859235.1. Taxonomy (GTDB): domain Bacteria; phylum Desulfobacterota; class Desulfobulbia; order Desulfobulbales; family SURF-16; genus JAJRUT01. Next base: position 5,525 of record JAQIBE010000171.1, on the reverse strand, counting down.
ACACCACCTTCCGCTGAGAGTAGCCAATTTTCTCGCCCAGGGCCACGCGAATCTGCTCGCGCAGCAGATTGGGCTGTTTATTCTTATAGAATGAAATACGGGCAGAGACATCATTTTCCACCTGAATCCGGGTGTTCACCTCCAGGAGATAGGGCTGACCGTTACGGGCAACAATCCACTCCCAGGTTCCGACATTATCATAATGCACATGGGCGGCGAGTTTCAAGGAATAGTCAATAACCTGAGCCAGAACCTCTTTGGAGTCAAAGGCATAGTCAAAACAACTATCATCAAAACCAGGGGCCGCTTCAAGGCGTTTCTGCCGGCCGGTGGATTGAATCGTACAATTCCTGGTGCCGAAATGCAGTTGTTCACCATGCTGACTGCAAAGAAGCTGCACCTCCAGATGATTATAATCACGCAGACAGGTTTCAATAAGAACACCGCCATCACCAAATTGGCGTTTGGCGTAGTTCTTCACCTCACGATAGGTACGGCGGAACTGTTCAATGCGGCGTACTTCCTCAATGCCCATACCGCCACCGCCAGCGGCAGCCTTAACCAGAATGGAGGGCTCTGTAATCCCCTGCTCAAGCTGCTCATTTAATAACTTTGCCGCCACAGACTCCGCTTCCATCTCATTATAGATAGGCGCTGAGGTTCCGGGAATGGTGGGGATCCCTAATTCATTGGCAACCTTCTTGGTATTAATCTTATCACCGAGATCGCGAATCACCTCCCATTTCGGGCCAATGAAAATCAGCGGCCGGTCGCGGATGGTTACCCTTCTTGCAAAACGATAATCTTCAGAGAAAAATCCATATCCCGGGTGAATTGCTGTACAGCTGGTGTGATCGGCGATGGAAAGGATTTCATTGGGATCCGTGTAACTTGAGATACGCCACACCTTCTGCTCTTTGCCGCTTCCGTCTGCATAACGCCTGACATGCTCAGAATCTTTATCCGCATCTGTATAGATCATGATAAAGTCATGCCCAAGGTCTTCACAGGCCGTGGCTATTCTGATAGCAATTTCACCGCGGTTTGCAATCAATACCTTTGCTTTCAATAGTATCCTCAAGAAGTTTTAAGACATGCCTGAAATGGCATACATTAGGAACGGCAACGAACCAGCAGGTTGACCGTTTACCTTTTAAAATTTCACACTTTAAAAGGGACATCAATCTATTTTCCAGTTACTCTGGATTAGGTACTATAATGTCCCAAACTGATTTGCAAAGAAAAAAGAACCTCTTTTTCATAAAAATAGTGACATGGTCGACCGCGTATTAGAAAATAACCGTCAGTCTTTTATTTTTTATAACTATTTAAAGATGTTATCACATTTCAATGGTATCAACCAGTTATAAACCGTATCCACCCTAACCATTTCCCCAACAAGCAACTCAAACATGCTCATCTACGTCCTTCCATTCATCAGTACAATTCTCCTCTTTTCAGCATCTCCTGGACCGGGATATGCTGCCCTGTCATGGATCAGCCTCATCCCGCTCTACGTATTTCTCCACAGGGCCAGCCCCAAACAATCATTCTGGACCGGCTGGCTTGCAGGGGTCGTCTATTACCTCCTCCTCATCTATTGGGTCACCATCTCCATGGAGACCTATGGAGGACTTGCACCATGGCTTTCCATTTCGGCATTGGTCTTACTCTGTCTTTATATGGGGTTATATCACGGACTTTTCTGTTGGCTCATGAGTCGCGCCATGACAACAGGGACAGCATTCCCAATCTGGTTTGGTGCCTGTGTCTGGGTTGGTCTTGACTACATTCGCGGTTTCATGTTCAGCGGATTTCCCTGGATGGACGTTGGTTATTTTCATTATGAGTCGCTACTCCGGCAGGTTGCCGACCTTGGCGGTCATCATCTCCTCACCTTCCTCGTGATCCTTGCTAATGGCCTCCTCTATCGTTTTCTCCAGGACAGATCCGTCAAACTGAGCCTGAAACAGAATTGGCTGGCCATACTCTGCCTGGCACTGGCCTTTACATACAGTCCGCTGCGTCTGGCACAAATCAAAACAGTCAGCAAAGAAGCCCCTGCGCTGCAGACGGGGGTCATCCAGGCTAACATTAATCAGGGGCAGAAATGGCAGCCAGAGCAGAAACTTGCCAGTGTCAATAAGCATATTGGCTTGACCAATACGGCCCTTGCCTCAAGCCCGCCCCCCGAGCTCATCCTGTGGCCAGAAACCTCCCTGCCCTTTTATCCCAGCCGTGATCCGCTCTTTCACCATGTCCAGGCAGAAACAGTAGAGAGCGACGGCTCCTACGAATTACTCTGCGGCGCGCCCCATATCATCCGTAAAGAGGAGGGGTACGATCTGTATAATGCCGCACTCCTCCTAGGTCCTGACAAGAGTCCCACCTATTATTTCAAGCAACATCTCGTGCCCTTTGGCGAGTACGTTCCCCTGCGGAATGTCCTGCCATTGCCGAAGGCCCTGGTGCAGTCCATCGGCGACTTCACCCGGGGAAAAGACGCGACCCTGCTCCATGCAGAACGCGCTGCAATCGGGGCATTAATCTGCGTTGAGGCCATCTACCCCGACTTGGCACGGAAAGAGGTGAACCTGGGTGCCGACCTCTTGGCCAACATTACAAATGACGCCTGGTTCGGTCGCTCAAGCGCCCCCATCCAACATCTGGCCATGACTGTGTTCCGGGCCGTCGAAAACAGAAGATCCATCGCCCGCGCCGCCAACACAGGAATTTCAGCCCTCATCCTGCCCACCGGCGAGATCATCGCCTCTTCAGAACTGTTCACCGAAGCAATCCTTGTCCACCCCTTGCCCCTACTCAAGGAAAGAACCATCTTCAGCCGTTTTGGCTTTCTCTTTCCTGTTTTCTGTTTAATGGGGGCAATCATCCTGTCTATTCGGAAAAAGCAATCCCATCCCCAAAGACATTGACGATTCAAGGCCTTATTGGGTATATATATCTATTATATTGAGATCGACACGACTCAAACCCCAATCACCTACTTACCAGACCATTAAAGAAAATGTCCGCAGAACTCCAGCAGAAACTTCAAGCCATAAGCGACACCCTCTCCACCCTAAAGGTGCATCTTTGACTTAGCCACCAAGGATGAGAAACTACAAGCACTTGAGCACCAGACCGCAAACCCTGAGTTCTGGGCCGACCCTGACAAGGCAAGGGCGACACAGGTGGCCATGGGAAAACTTAAGGGTCCCATTGACGGTTGGAATGCGTGCAATGATCTGGTGGAGGAGGCCGAGATCCTGCTTGAACTGGCCCGGGATGAAGATGACGAAGACACCGAGGATGAAGCCAGCGCAGCCATTGACCAACTCCAGGCCAAACTTGCAGATTTTGAACTTGAGTGCATGTTTACCGGCGAGCATGACCACGCCAATGCCATGCTTTCCATCAATGCCGGGGCCGGTGGGACTGAGGCGCAAGACTGGACTGACATGCTCCTGCGTATGTTCCTGCGCTGGTGCGAGCAGAAAAAATTTACAACGGACATCCTTGACCTGCAGCCTGGGGATGAAGCCGGGGTTAAATCCGTAACCTTGATGGTTAAAGGGTATAACAGCTACGGATTTCTCCGCTCAGAAATGGGTATCCACCGGTTGGTACGCATATCCCCCTTTGACACCAGCGGCCGGCGCCACACCTCCTTTGCCTCGGTCTTTGTCTTCCCGGAACTTGACGACAACATTGAGGTGGAGATCAACGACAAGGATCTCCGCGTTGACACGTACCGCGCAAGCGGCGCGGGCGGACAACATATCAACAAGACCAGTTCCGCCATTCGTCTCACCCACCTGCCCACCAACATTGTCGTCCAATGCCAGAACGAACGTTCCCAGCATCGCAATAAAGATACCGCCATAAAGATGCTCAAGTCGAGGCTGTATGAGCGTGAGCAGAAGTTGCAGCAGGAACAGCATGATGCTATTTCCGGTGAAAAAAAAGAAATCGGCTGGGGCAGCCAAATCCGTTCCTATGTGATGCAGCCGTACCGCATGGTGAAGGATCATCGCACCAATGAAGAGACCGGAAATGTTGAGGCGGTCATGGATGGCGCTCTGGATCAATTTATCAAGGCCTACCTCCTATGGCAGGGATCAGCAAACTGAAAACCAAATGCGCCAAATGCGGTTCCTGTGGACAAGTCTGCCCCGTTTTCAAGGAAACAGGACGGGAATCTGACTGTGCACGGGGCAAGCTCCACCTCTTTCAGCGGGATGCGGATCTCTCCTTAGATTATTTCAACACCCTACTGGCAAAATGTATCCAATGCGGGGGGTGTGACGATATCTGTCCCCGCAACCTGCAGCCAAGTCTCATCATCAGAGAGTGGCGCGGCCGGCAATCCGTGGGGAAAACCCAAAAGGGTTACAGTTCATACCTTGCCCGGCATATTCTCAACAGCCCGCCGTTATTATCCGCGTCAAGCCTCTCGCTTTCCCTGCTGGAAAAACTCCCCTCCGCAAGCGGATTACGCCAGAAGATAGATTTCATTCCTCCCCACCACAACAGCCCCATTGCCACGCCAAGGAGCGATGCCACCACCACCCTTCTCTATTACCCGGGGTGCCTGGCCCGCCATTTGCAAACGGATATTAGCGATGCAACCCGCTACCTTGCAAGCCTCTGCGGCTACACCCTTTCCATCCCCGCAAAGGCAAGCTGCTGCGGCCTTGCCTCAAGCTGCTCAGGAAAACAGGGGGAGGCACAAAGTCAGGCCCTACGAAACATACAGGCATACTCAACAACCACCGGACCGATTCTCACCTCATGTGGCTCCTGCTACGCCCAGCTCATCAGCTATCCGCAACTCTTTGAGCCGCATTCCCCTGACCACCAGTCTGCCGTAGCATTTGCGGATCGGGTCCAGGAATTCTCCACCTTCTTTCTTGGGGAAAACAAGCTTGAATCTCACCAGCCGCCGCAAACAGTCTATTACCATGACCCCTGCCATCTGCGTTTTGGCAGACAACCGATAATAAAGGAACCACGGCAATTAATCCGGAACCTAAATGGCCAGGATGTGGTTAATAGGGATACCCCCCTGGGCTGCTGTGGTCAGGGGGGCTTATTTGCCCTGGTGCACCCGGATCTCGCCCAGGCTATCTTCAAAAAGGCCGGACAACAGGTGGTGAGCACAGCAGCAGCAACCGTGGTAACCAGTTGCAGTTCCTGCTTAATGGGCTGGCAGCTGGGTACGCAACACACTGAAATCACCGCCGAACATATCAGTGTTTTTCTTGCCAAAAGATGTGAGAATTGCTAAGCCTATCTTTATGGTTATATGATTGCCACCCAACTTCAGCCTAACATAGAGAGTGCCAAACAATATTTTATCATTCCAACAAGTTACCAGTTGCCAGTTTACCGTTTACAGTTCGTGGATGTTGACGTTATCTGATTCATTTTACCTTGAACCGTAAACTGGCAACCGTAAACCGTAAACTTCACAAGGAGTATTATGCGATACATCAATCTGTTCATCCTAGTTATCTCTTGTATTT
>JAQIBE010000085.1 GCA_027859235.1 Desulfobulbaceae bacterium | reverse complement strand
AGAAGGATTTAATGATCCGCTTGATTATGAATATGCTGGCCCGAGGGGAAAAAGAATGAACCATGATTTCAACAATGCTGAAAATAGAACAAAAGCCAAAAGCGGACTTGACCCCTTTTCGCAGGAGGTATATAAGAAATGAATGAATTGAAAATTGGTTTACCTAAAGGCAGTCTTGAAAAACCAACACTGGCTTTATTTGCGAATGCTGGCTGGCAATTTAAATTGACGTCGCGCAATTATTTTCCTGTGGTGAATGATCCTGAACTGCATTGTTCTATTTGTCGTCCGCAGGAGATGAGCCGTTATATTGAAAGTGGTTTACTTGATGCCGGTATCACCGGTAAGGACTGGATCCTCGAAAACGAGTCTGACCTGCATGTGGTTGCTGATCTTGTTTATTCCAAGGTCAGTCGTAAGCCAACCCGTTGGATTATTGCAGTGCCTGGTGATTCTGATATTACTTGTATTGAAGATCTTGAAGGAAAACGCATTGCCACGGAACTTGTAGGCTATTCCACCCGTTTTTTTAAAGAAAAGGGTATTAATGTTGATATTGAATTTTCTTGGGGTGCCACTGAAGCTAAGGTTGTCTCAGGCCTTGCTGATGCTATTGTTGAAGTGACTGAAACAGAATCGACCATTCGGGCCCACGGCTTACGTGTTATCTATGAACTTATGTCTTCAAACTCGCAGTTTGTCGTCAATAAACAGGCATGGCAGGACCCGTGGAAACGTAAAAAAATTGAAGATATGGCCATGCTGCTGCAAGGGGTTTTGCGTGCAGAAACGCTGGTTGGTTTGAAAATGAATGTGAAGAAGGACAGTGTCGAAAAGATTGCCAAGATGTTGCCTTCTATGAATGGGCCGACGATTTCACCGCTGTATAACTCAGACTGGTTCTCTGTTGATACTGTAGTTGGGGAGCATGAGGTTCGTGACCTCATTCCTGCCCTGCATGAGATTGGTGCTGAAGGTATTATTGAATATGTTCTGAATAAGGTTGTTTAATTTTAGCTGTTCAATAAAAAATTGGATTGATTTTACGGAATAAACATGACAACTGAAGCAGAAAATCTGAAATGTAAATCAAAGGCGCATTGGACAAAAGGGGATACCGTTTTTATAGATAGTGTCTATAAAACAGCGAATCTACCTCTGCCTGAATATCCTGAAATTGCCTTTGCCGGACGTTCTAATGTTGGCAAGTCTAGCCTGGTTAATAAGATTCTTAACCGTCGAAAACTCGTTAAGGTGAGTTCCGTACCCGGCAAGACCCAGGCTCTTAACTTTTTTCTGGCGAGTAACGAAGTCTATTTGGTTGATCTACCTGGCTATGGGTATGCAAAGGTGCCCCGGAAACTAAAAAACGATTGGCAGGGGCTTATTGCCTCGTACCTGACCACCCGTGAGCCATTACATTGTGTTGTGGTTATTATTGATATTCGCCATGCTGCAAAACCGCAGGATCTAGAGCTTGTGTTATGGCTTCAGCAGGAAAATTCTCCTTTTTGTGTGGTATATACTAAAATTGATAAGCTGAAGCGCGGCGAACAGGCTAAACAGGCAGTTCTTCTTGACGCCGCTTTTGGCCTGAAGCCAAATGAACGGCTCCTGTTCTCTGCTAAAACAGGGGAAGGTACAGAAAAATTGATTACCATGCTTGACCAGTTCCTTCCATAGTGGTTAAGTGGCTCAGTTTTGGAAGTACCTTATGTTTAAGATGGATCTATTTTTGAGCTTGTTTGCAGGCGGAGTTCGGGGTGATATATGACAGAAGAACATTGGCAATGTTGGAAAATAACCGGTTGTAACAAGAAAGACCGTTGTCCAGCTGGTCAGCAGGAAGGCAAAGAATGTTGGGAGATCGTCCAGGAAATGGATGATTATCGCAGTTCCATGAAGGTCTGTGAAGATTGCCTGGTGTACTTATCCAAAGAAAAGAATTCTGTTTTAAGTAAAGATGAAATAGTAGCAATTTTGAAGCAAAAAGGGGTTTGTATTTTGGCGTCAAAATGTTTGGATGACGAGTAAGTAAAAGAATTTCAAGGTACGTCTGATATGGAGCCACAGTAACGTAAGACGTTGCTGTGGCTTTTTTTTATTGCAGGACCTGTGGTTTAGTTTTCAGCCTGCCCGAATCCGCCTCCTCCAGGCGTTTCAATGCGTAAAAGATCGCCAACCTGCACGGTGAAACTACTTTTTCCGGGTAGAATTTCTTCTGTTCCATCATAGCGAATCAGGATGTTAAGGCCTGATTTTCCATTTTGTCCCCCATGGAGTCCGTACGGTTGGCCCACCCGGCGATCGGTCAACAGCGATACTGAGGCGTTTTGTAAGAAGCGATAACTACGGATAATGCCGTTCCCTCCGTTATACTTGCCTTTTCCTCCGCTTTCGCTGCGGATTCCATACACTTCGATGCGCATGGGGTAATCGTGCTCCAGATCTTCAATTGGTGTGTTTAAGGTGTTTGTCATGTGTGTCTGGATACCACTTAATCCGTCCATGGTGGGGCGGGCGCCCATGCCACCGCCAATGGTTTCATAATAAGTGAGTTCAATACCATTGTCATTCTGCCAACCGATGGAAACATTATTCATGGTGCCGCAACTGGCGGCTGGTATGGTTTGTGGTATTGCCTGTGCCAGACAACCAAAGAGGACATCGACAATGCGTTGTGATGTTTCGACATTTCCTGCGGCAACCGGCGCTGGTTCACGTGCATCAAGGATGGAGCCTGAACGGGTTATGATGGAAATGGGGCGATAGGAGCCGTGATTTATGGGGAACCCTTCGCCCATGAGACATTGAAACGCATAGATCGTCGCTGAGATCGCCACCGGGCGCACACTGTTGAGCGGGGCTCTCACCTGGTCACAGGAACCACTCAAATCTACACAGGCCTTGTCACCTGTTATGCTGATGATACCTTTCAGTTCAAGTGGATCAGTTGAGGTGCCGTCATTGTCTAAAAAATCACTGAAGTGATACTCGCCATCGGGAATGTTTTTGATGGTCTGGAGCATGAGTGTTTCACTATATTGTTTGAGATCCTTAATGGTGATGAAAAGAAGTGCTTTGCCATATTTTTCAACGATTTCCATGAGACGCAGGCCACCCCGGTCAAGGGAGGCCGATTGTGCCTTAAGGTCCGCTGTTCGTTCTAATGGATTGCGCACCTGTTGCAGGAAGTGGTCGAGGAACTGTTGATTGGTCTGGCCCTGCTTTTTTAAAAGAGTGGGCGGGATACGTACGCCTTCATCGTCAATGCAGGTGCAATTCCCCATGGACCCAGGACTGATGCCGCCGACATCGGCATGGTGGGCGCGGGTGGCGGTGTAGAAGAGAAGTTCACTGTGCCAAAATACCGGCTTGATTAAGGTGATATCAGGCAGGTGACTGCCGCCATGGAAGGGGTCGTTGACGATAATTTCGTCAAGCTCTTTAAAATCATGGATCTGCAGACAGTATTTTACTGTTTCAGGCATGGCGCCTAAGTGAACCGGAATATGGGCCGCCTGGGCGACAAGTTCTCCCTGGTTGTCAAAAATGGCACAGGAGAAATCTTTACGTTCTTTAATATTTGAGGAGAAAGCAGCCCGGGACAGGACAATGCCCATTTCTTCAGCAATGGAACTGAAAATTTTGTTGAAAATCTGTACTTCAATAACGTTCATTTGTTTTAGGGTTCAGGCGGTTAGGTTCGAGCTGTAAAGGGGAGTTGAGCCGTTCAAAAAAACGATACCCTGCTATACCTTATGAACCTCTCCCCTATAAGCCTAAAGGCATAATTTAAGCACGGTGTCCGCCGATGCTCAACAACTAGCGTGCTGGTTGTTTTATGACTTTTTTGCCCTGTTTTTTACCTGGGGCTCCATCACGTTTATCAAGTCTCAGCACGCCTCTACTCTTACGTTTCTTTGCAGGTTTTGCAAATGAGCTTGTTTTCTTGTGGGTGTGGACATGTTTTTTCTTTGTAACAATATGCGGTGCATCGAATTTTGAAATACGTAATTGTTTGCTGCAAACCCAGGCGTTTTTCAAGGTAAGGAAGATTTCTTCAGGCATTCCTGCCGGAAGGTCAACAGTGGAATGGTCATCGAAAATGTCGATACGGCCGATGTGTTCACTGTCAAGGTCAGCCTCATTGGCAATGGCGCCTACGATGTTGCCGGGTTTAACGCTGTCTATTGAGCCGACCTCAATGCGGTACCGTTCCATGCCTTTATCTGGTCTTGTGGCAGGTTTACTTCTTACAGGTGGTTCAGCGTGGGATGGTGCATTGATACGGGGCTCTGATGTGCGCCTTGAATCGGCACTGACGCGGGATTCCGGTTTTATCCGGGAATCTTTACGTTTAAATTCAGTAGATGTTGAAGGTTTTTCAAATTTCTTATTTTTTCGGGCAATCTCGCCCTTCACACGGAGTGATGTGCCGCCTTGGGCAAGAATGGCCAAAGCCGCGGCCATTTGCATGGGAGACACAATGGCTTCTTCCCTGTATTGTTCGAGGAGCTCGGTAAAAAAGCCAATTTCTTCAGAATCTAAGGTGTCAGTGATTTTTTGTTTAAAGGCGGCAATTCGTTTTTGGTTAATGACCTTATTGGATGGTAGTTCCATTAAGGCAATCTTTTGTTTGGTGGTACGCTCTATAATGCGCACCATATTTTTTTCCCGAGGGGTTAAAAACAGAATGGCTTGGCCGGTTTTTCCAGCTCGACCTGTACGTCCGACACGGTGGACATAGGTCTCAGGGTCAAAAGGCGTGTCATAGTTAATGACATGGCTGATTCGTTTTACATCCAATCCTCGTGCAGCAACGTCAGTTGCAACAATAATGTCAATCTCACCATTTTTCAAACGGGTTACCGTGCGCTCACGCAGGTTCTGGGCAATGTCACCATTCAGTGGTGAGCATTTAAGTCCTGCTTTGGTGAGTTTCTCGGCAACCTCTACCGTGGCGGTTTTCGTCTTGGTGAAGACGATGACGCCATCATACTGTTCAACCTGCAAAATCCGTTGCAGGGCATCAATTTTTTCATAACCACCCATCACGCAATAACGCTGGGTAATGGTGGCTGCCACTTCAGTACGGATCTTGATGGAGATTTCTTTCGGATTGTTTAAATACTTCTGAGCAATACGCCGGATAGGAGCGGGCATAGTGGCGGAAAAGAGAGCTGTATGCCGATCAGCAGGTGTTTGTTCTAAAATCCATTCCACACTGTCAATAAAGCCCATGCGGAGCATTTCATCCGCTTCATCGAGGACCATGGTTCTTAAATTTGTCAGTTTCAGCGTGCCGCGACGTAAATGATCCATAACACGGCCTGGGGTACCAACGACAACATGGACGCCTTTGCGTAAAGGGCGCAGTTGGATACCGTAGTCTTGCCCACCGTATACGGCAAGAACATTAAGACCTTTTAATCTCGCGCCATATTTCTTGAATGCCTCGGCAACCTGATTGGCAAGTTCACGGGTTGGGGCAAGGACTAAAACTTGAGGAGAATGTTTGTTGAGATCAATCTGTGATAAAATGGGCAGGGCGAATGCTGCTGTTTTACCTGTGCCTGTTTGAGCTTGACCAACGATGTCACGCCTTTTGAGAAGGTGCGGAATGGTTAACGATTGAATGGGTGATGGAACTTCATAACCAATATCACGGATGGTTTGCTGCAGAGGTTCAATAAGATCGAGTTCAGCAAAGGTACCTTGGGGGGTCTTGTCTTCGGACATGGGGGGAGCCTGGTAAAATGGATGATAGAATAGTGAGATTAGTCGCGTGTGCGACTCGTGTTCGCCATGAACACTACACCGGATTGTCGTTTGTATTAGTCCGGGGAGTGGCGACCGTTTATCAGTTATCCTAACGATACCACTTTAGATGGTGAAATTTAAAAGCTCTTTTAAGAGACCCATCAACAACAAGGTCAGCGAAAATACTCGAGTGCGAAAAAAATAGCTAGTTCTTTACGAGAAATGTACGAAGTTTACGGCTACCTAGCGTTTTGAATCATGGAAGTATCCCTTTTTCTGTTACGCATAAAGAGGGATACTGCGGCCTATTCTTTCAATTGTTGCGATCGTACCGGACCCTGCTTATTGGCCAATATGCCGTGATGATAGGGCTTTTATTTAAAAAGAAAAAATAAAGGCACCGGGAGAACCATTACAATGCCCACAACTATAGTGAGGGGTACACCAGTGAGGGGTACACCAATTTTGACATAATCTATAAAGGTGTATTTGTCGGGGCCATAGACCATAAGATTTGTCTGATACCCGACAGGGGAGATAAAGCTACGCAATGCTCCCGCCAGGACTGTCAGGGCAATGGGAAATATAAATACCGATGAGGCAACATTGTTCACCAGGGTATCCATAAAGCTGCAGCCGTAAAATCATTGGGTTGTATTGCAATACTGCAATATGTGGAGGTTGCAGTATTGCACTTGCGCAAATTTTAAGCTGATTTTGCACTTATATAAGTGGTGGCTAACTCATCGAAATATCGTTGTTGTGTGGGCGCCATGCTGGTTGTGGCACGTTATATGTATTGAATATCTCTAACAGTGTATGGGCAATGAGCCATTATCAGGAGAAAATATATGAATTATAATTATTGTTTAATTTTCTTAGCTTTACTGCCCATTGCCACCTTTCATATTTCAAAAATAATGATGCCAAGTCGTGTTTTTTCTTTCACAGCTGCTGCAGTTGGGCTTGTAATTGCCCCAGTAAGTCAGGGGATGGTTGAATTTACTCTTATTCCATTAATCGGAGTGTATTTCGGATTTATCGGTGGTGTGCTGAATATGATCCACGGCTCGGTTGGATATTTCTTTCTTGGAGCTTTGGGTGTTTTTGAAGCTGGTACCGTTTTAACGGTGACGCAATTGCTCTTGATGAACATGGTAAATGGCGTCATATGGATCAGTTATTATAGTTTTGTGGGATATAGGATGGATTTGAAATTGTCTCCTCAAGCTGCAGTTCAACAATTTATCTTATCTGGTCATAATTTACAGCATGGTGAAGAGTTTTAAACCAATCTTCTTAAAATCGGTCACGAAAGCTATTTCCGCAAAATATTGGGGGAATAGCTTTTAATGTGTGGTTGGTGTTTTTGCTGTCTTGCTGTCATCTAATATGTTGTTTTCAGGTCACTGGTAAAATTCATACCATATCCGTGAGGCCTAATGATGAAGAAAACTCATTGTGTATCTCCTACTGATATTCTCGAAAGTTTAATTGTTGCAGTATTTACCGTGGATGAAGCATGTCGTATTACCTCATTCAATAAAAGCGCTGAACAGCTACTTGGACTTTCCCGTGATCTGGTCGTGGGGCGATACTGCGTGGACGTCTTTCATTCGAGTTTATGTGGTTCAAATTGTCCAGTGTTGAAATCGTTGACCCTTGGTAAACCAGGTCAAACGGTAACTGGGGAAATTACAGGCCGACATTCCCAGCTCATTGAGATACGCATGACAGGTACTGTTCTGCGCAATGCCCAGGCTGAAATTATCGGCGGTGTTGGTGTGCTGCAGCAATGCCATGTGCCGGTTCGTGATGATGCAAGTATGCAACATGCCGTAGAGGTTTGTGAGATGCAGTCCCTCCTTGCTGCATTACGACGAAACAATAATAATAGGGCGGCTGCAGCCCGAGATCTTGGTATTCACAAGAGCACCTTCTTTCGTAAGATCAAGAAGATGGGTATAGAATTACCTCATGTTGATGGTAGATTTGGTTCTTCGTCTCATTAATCAGCACAACAGTTCACCGGTATTGCATAAATGCAATACTCTACTTGGCATTGTATTGCATTAGCGCAATTTGTTTTCGGGGATGTGTCTGGGGGGGAGCATGTTAGCATGCTGAAATATCGACATTGTTGAGGTGCGTGTGTGGGTGGCATACTTTCTGCAAATTATTTAAGCATGATAGAGAAGATTAATCCTTATTTGAGGAGACAGGACATGAGCCAATACTTAATTTTTTTAGCGATCATCCCCTTTGCAGTTTTTAATTTAACCAAGATGTATTCGCCTCGGAGAAGATATTTGCTTACCGGGCTCCTGACAGGTCTTGTTATTGCTCCAGTGAGTATGGGGCTTATTGAATATACCTATGTACCCATTGTTGGAAAGGCGATAGGGCTTGTGGGAATGCTTTTTAATCTGATTCACGGCTCAGTGGGCTATTTTTTCTTAGTCAGTTTTGGCGGTATGGAACCAGGTGTTTTGCTTACAAACTCTCAGCTTGTTTCTATTAATATGGTGAATGCCCTTATCTGGGGATCTTACTACGGCATGGTCGGTTTTAATATCGATGCAAAATTGGCGACCCAAGATCAGGCCGAGGAACATGCTCATGTTGGAATGGTGAAACAAAAAGCGGTTTAAGTATAAAAACATGATCTGAGAGGACCGAAGAGTAAGAGTGTTTCTTAGGTGAAAACGAATACCAGTTATAAAAAGGAGAACTTATCATGGCTTATATGAATAGTGAAAAGACACACGGACATAGAGTTGTTAGTGACCATTCAAATCAAACAAATAGAGACAATGACATGGCAAATGGTATGATGATCATTGTCGTAGGACTTGCCAGCATGATAGGGATTTGGGGTTTTTCCTGCATTGCTTCAGGCTTATTTCATAGCGGTGGTCTTATACAACTAGGCTCCAAGTGGGTCTCAGCTGTTTTCGGCATGTAGCACAGTGGTGTAACAGCTTGATGTTATCCTTTTTTTTACTGTGGAGTGATGTCGTCTAGCATCGCTCTACAGTTATTCGTTTGTTGTCCTTTTGGTATCTTTCAAATCTAAAATCTAACATCTCTCGTATGTTCTTCAGCTTAAAATTACTATAACTTAAGTCATTTCATGACTTTAAGTTCCTTAAGTGTTTAAGGCGTCAACTCTCTTCGTAAACCTACTCCATTAAAGTCAATGATGATCTTTATTACAAGGTTGCATAATTGCAATGACATGTTGTCTGTGCAGTTGCGCATGTGCAACTGTATTAGGTTGTGTTGAAATAGGTGTTTTGCTCATAAGATGCTGAAATGCCGATGTAAAATGCTATCGTCGTCTGTCTGGCATGCTCAGTGCAATATGTTTCTTAAGCAGGACGCTTGTTTCAATAGAAGATCCTGGATTCAAGTGATAAGTGCATAACCCATTAATTTTCTGACATTCACGCCGGTAAGTTTTTCAAATACTTCATAGGGCGTTTTGAACTTGAGACATTTTCTAGGTCGGCTGTTAA
>JAQIBE010000082.1 GCA_027859235.1 Desulfobulbaceae bacterium | reverse complement strand
AGAAGGATTTAATGATCCGCTTGATTATGAATATGCTGGCCCGAGGGGAAAAAGAATGAACCATGATTTCAACAATGCTGAAAATAGAACAAAAGCCAAAAGCGGACTTGACCCCTTTTTCAACTTAAATTGATACCAATTGCTTGTCGGGCTCGCGTGGAAGTATAACACGCATGGTACGGGTAGATTTGGCCGCTTTGTCCACTGTAAGAGAGCCATTCTGGAGAACAGAACGGGGGCGCCAATGGTCTTTCGTTATCAGGAGTTTGCTTGAACAGGGTGTGCTGCTGATATGTGATAGTATGAGTTGCAAGACGTCCATTATCCGTTTAACCACAGCCCGTGGTGTGAGGGAAGCCAAGAATGGAGAGCGTTAAACAACGAACAAGAGGTGAGTGATTTTTTTATGAAGCGGTCTACGGGGAGAATAAATAAGCGTGTATTTCTTGATGGTGGTTGTCTTTTCATTGTTGCACTATTGCTGTCGTTTTTCACGGCTGGTTGTGCAACAATTTCCCCGGTGCCGCCAAAGATTTCTGGCGAGTGCCAGGCCTTATGGCACTCCATGGAGGATGTTATAACCCGGGAAAAGGTGCGGGATAGTTATGCCCCCCTTCTTGACGGCTATGATTATCTGCGAGCGGATCGATTTCTTCTGGCTCTCGGTCAGCTGGCCCACTCTTCCCGTGAGGAACATGCCCTTATTGAGCAGATGCGGGTGCTGGATTTGCAGCGGCGGTATCTGGAGCTTGAATTCCTATCTGATTCCGCCCTGGCTGATCTTATCCCGGACGGGACTATTGCTGATGAAGGTGTCTTCAAACGGCATGTTGCCAGTTGTTCTGCCGAATTGCTGCAGGCTGACCGCAGGGATCCGGATTATTTCCACAAGGTCATGAAGGCGGTGAATACGGATCAGGATTATTCCACCCTCTATCGAATTTTGGGACTATACCCTGTGACGCAGCTCTATGTCGGTCACCGGATTAAGGTGTATGAGGATGAGCACCCTGTTCTGGTGGGGGCCCAACCTCTTGCAGTCAAACGAATTATTGAGCCCCGGGCTGGCCGACCGTTATCTGCTAAGAGAATCGAGCTTATTTTGCGTAATGGCCGTTTAAAACCTTTTTTGAACTTTCAGTTTGCAGAACAGGAGCTGGATGATTTAGTGCGTCATTATAGCCCTGTCTTTGAGTTAGGAGGGGATTCCTTTGGCCGTATCAGCAAGAGTGGTGCGCGGTGGCAGGTGGATGAACATGATCCGGTGGTCTATTATTATTTGAGTCATGCTCTGATCCAGGGTATTCCCGCCTTGCAGATTAATTATGTGATCTGGTTTAACGAACGGCGGGAACCCGCGCCGTGGTATACGGCGGGTCATCTTGACGGCATGAACGTTCGGGTCACCCTCGATTGGCAGGGGCGTCCTCTGGTGTATGACTCCATCGGCAATTGCGGGTGTTTTTATTTCGGCCTGCTGAATGATGATCTGGTGGTGCAGAAACCGCAGGGTCATACTGGTTTCAGTCCCCGTATTGCCGGTCTGCTTCCCCGGATTGAACCGTCGAATCATTTAAGTGTGCAGGTGGAATCCGGCTCAAACAGGGTGGTTGGGGTTGCGACCCGGAGTCTGGATGACGAAAACCAGAAGTACCGTTTGCTGCCCTATGCTCTCCTTGAGCGACACAGCGGGGAGCTGCAGACGAAATTCTTTGATGAGGACGGCTATGTTGATGATACCAGCCGTTTGGAGCGGTACTTTCTCTTCCCCATGGGGATTCCAAATATTGGCGCCATGCGCCAGCGTGGCCGGCAACCCATTACCCTGGTCGGTCGTGCTTATTTTGATGACCCCTATCTGTTGGCTGATATCCTGGTTGTAAAGGCTGAAGTGCCGGCCAAAAACAAGCTGCTGAAAAGCAGGAAAAAAAGACAGTCCAATTTGCAGCGGCGGGTTGAAGCTGGAAAATCAATGAGCCGACCAGGCCGGAGTCGTCGTACGGATAAGTATGAGCGCGATGAGGATGTGGAGCAATGAGAGGCGCGGAGGGAAGCCGGAATCTGGCTCCTCTATCTCTTGACAAGGGCCTTTTAATGGATGCCCCCTTGCTGACCTCGGAATGATCTCACTGTCCGTACCAAAAAAAGAGGCCCCTGTTTTATACAGGGGCCTCTTTTTTCTTGTAGCATGACAAAGGTTAATTAGTGAGATCTTCCACCGTAGTACTGGGACCATTGTGTTTAATAGAAGCGATCCCCGCCTCCATAGCCGCTGCGGAAGAGTACATCTGACTATTCCCGATGATCTGCTGATTCAGTGCCTTCAGCAAAAAATAGGGTTGGCTGTTCTTGGACTCTTTACGCTCATAGTTGTCATCACTGGTCGAATTCTTTTGGATCGACTCAATGCCATTCTGGGCACTCGCTTTGGCCGTGTACATCGCACTGGTCAGAATCACCTGGCCGTTTGCTGCTTTGAGGTTGAAGTAAAACTTCTCGTCCTTTGCTTTTTCAATAACATATTTACCAATCATATTGCCTCCAATCGGGGTTAGTGTTTATGGACTGGTTCTAAGCATGAGTCTCGCTTATAAGTCCTAAGTTCATGGAAAATTCCGGGGACACCTTGCTTCATTATTGACAGCGCAATTGAGTAAGGTGTCCCCTGAATTTGGATAAGGCCTTTGACTTCTGCGTAAACTGTGCGCAATTTTCACCATTATCCCCCTTCCTTAACTGGAATCAGACTTCGCCTTAACGCGGTTTATCCCAACGGAAATTCAAGGCCATCTTTGCCCATGTTCCTGTTGCTGCAGGATGGCAACCAGCAAAAAAAATGACCAGATCAGGCGACCACTTCTTCCGCCGGAATTAAAAAGAAACTGGCGGAGCTGCGCATGAAGCCGGCTTTATCCATCAAAATGTCGAGGGGCAAGCTGGCCAGATCGTCCACCGTGGGTTCGAGATTCGGATCGTGCTCCATGGACATGATCTTGAGATAGCTTTGGCATTCGTCGCAGGTCTCTGCCTTGATCGCGCCCGCATCTCCGGCAATGCCGTGGTAGGCGATGTCCTTGGTGGATTGGCAGGTGGTGCATTTTATCCGGACCATATGCCATTCCGAGGCGCACAGCGAACAGTGCAGATAACGCTGGCCTTTTTCGATGCCATCGTGGTGCACGATGCTTGTAAGCGGTGGCGAGGCACAAACCGGGCACAGGTTCGGGGCGGCGCTGCGTTCGAAGGCGTCCCGGCCCAGGGTGGTGACCAGGTGCATCCAGTACACCTGAAGCGCCGCTCCTACCAGGGGTGCTGCCGCGAGATCAATGCCCGCGTAGTCGCCGGCGAGCAGGCGGTCCGCCATGGCCTCGAATGCCGGCCCGCCTTCTGCCAGCAATCGGTCCAGGCTGCTCTTGGTAGCCGGTTTTGCGGCATCGCGCACCATGCCGATAATTTCACGCAACGCCCCATGCCAGCTTGCATCCCGTTGCCAATTTTGCCTGGCAAGGGGCGGCATCCCGTGTTGGCGACAAAGGTGCAGAAGGGCAGCGTCTGGCAGGGCCGTCTGTCCATAGCTGTTCAGGGCTTCCTGCTGGGCCTCGGCCACCTTGGCCATGAATAAAAGATACTCCTCCAGAACATGCCCCTTGGCCAAGGTCTTGCAGCGCTCCCCCCTTCTGGCGAAGAGGGTTTCCCGTTCAGGGAGCCGGAGCCATGGAGCTTTTGGGACCGGCGGTTCGATTTCGCCGGGCTTCATAATGGTCGTCATTATTCCCTCCCCTTGGTCATTTCTTTATACCAGCCGGGATAATGGTGTTTAGCCCAGGCGGCGGTTACGGTGCCGCGTATCATGCCGCGAATGGCTCCTTTGGTCCAGTAAGCCGCGTAGATGTGGACAATAATGGAGATCATGGCGATAAAAGCGACGATGGCGTGGGTCATCACCGCCAACCGCACCACACCGATGGGAAATTCAGGGGCAAAGTACGGCTGCCAGATGACGATGCCTGTTAAAAACAGCAGGGGAATCATGACCAGCAAGGTCCGAAACAGGTATTTCTGGCCGATGTTGTAGCGCCCTATTTCCGGGAGATCATGGCCCCGATTCATCATAATCGCCATCATCTGCTGTTGCCATTGCCGGTCGGCTGCTGTGATGCGGTTGTGTCGCCATTGTCTAGCAACAAGCAGCAAAAAGGCCAAAAACAGGACGACGCCGGCAAAAGGGTGCAGGATCCGCGCCCAGGGCCCGCCGCCGAAGAGGTTGCTCAGAAAATAAAAGGCGGGGTGGAAAAAAGCCAGCCCGCTGAGGGCGACCAGGGTAAAGGCAATCACGACAAACCAATGATTCGCGCGGACCTGGGGGGTATGGCGTTGCAATAAAGTAGAGTTGCTGTTCATGGTGACTCCTCAATAAGTCTCGCAGGTATGGCGCAGGGAACGGAACAGGCCGTTCCCCGGTGCGCCTTACTCTTCGGTTTCATCTTCGTCCGCTTCGTTTGGGCCGACGGTTACATAGTGAAAAATACCGGTCAGCACCGCCAACCCCAGGCTATAACCCATCAGCGGCTTGGCAATACCCTTCCAGAAAAGGACCAGGGTGCTGAGCTGCGGATCCTTGGCCAGACCGCTGTAAAGCTCCGGCGTGTCGGCGTGAGGCAGGACATACATCACATGGGTACCGCCGACGCCAGCCGGGTTATATAAACCGGCCTGCCGGTAGCCCCGCTCCTTGAGGTCGGTGATGCGTCCTTCGGCATGGTGGAGCATCGCCTTTTTGCTGCCAAACATGATGGCGCCGGTGGGGCAGGCCTTGGCGCAGGCCGGCTCCATCCCGGTGGCGATGCGGTCGGAACAGAGGGTGCATTTATACGCCTTGTGGTCATCCGGCGACAGCCGCGGGATGTTGAACGGGCAGCCTGTGATGCAATAGCCGCAGCCGGTGCAGTTTTCCTGCTGGAAATTGACAATGCCGTTGCTATGCTGGACAATGGCCCCGGGAGCGGGGCACGACTTCAGACAGCCGGGATCGGCGCAATGCATGCAGCCATCCTTGCGCATGAGCCACTCCAGCCTGCCGTCTTTCGTCTCCACCTCGGCATAACGCATGACGGTCCAGGAGCCCGCCGACAAGTCGGCGGGGTTGGCGTAAGTACCTTCGCAGGTCCCGATCTTGTCCCGGATGTCATTCCACTCCATGCATGCTGCCTGACATGCCTTGCAGCCGATGCATTTGGAGATGTCAATGAGCTTGGCGACCTCCACAGTATGCCGCACGCCAGGGGAAGGGGTGGTGGTGGCGGAGCGGCGTTCGATGTTCAGTGATTGTTCTTTCATGATCCGCCTCCTTATGCTTTCTCAATGTTGACAAGAAACGCTTTAAATTCCGGCGTCTGTGCTGTAGCGTCACCGACGTAGGGCGTCAGGGTGTTGGTAATGTAACCATTCTTGGCCAGACCCATGAAACCCCAGTGGATGGGAATACCCACTGTGTGGACCTTGCGGCCATCGACATCCATGGTCTTGATACGTTTGGTCACCACAGCCACGGCCTTGACGTGCCCCCGGTTGCTGCTCACTATCACCTTGTCGCCGTCCTTAAGGCCCTTCTCCTTGGCCAGCTCTTCACCGATTTCGACGAACTGTTCCGGTTGCAGGATGGCGTTGATTCTGGAGTGCTTGGTCCAAAAATGATAATGCTCGGTGAGCCGGTAGGTGGTGCCCACATAGGGGAATTTATCCGGTTTGCCGAAGCTGTCCAGATCGCCCATGAAGATACGCACCGCCGGATTACATTTGCTCTCCGGATTATCGGGGTGCATGAGGTTTTTGGCAAGGGGCGACTCGAAGGGTTCATAGTGTTCCGGAAACGGGCCGTCCTTCAGCTTGTTGAGACCGAACAACCGGCCCACCCCTTCTTGGTGCATGATAAAGGGCATGACCATCTCCTCGGGCCTGGCATTGAGGCGCATATCGGGAATATCATTGCCGACCCATTTGCTGCCGTTCCATTTGATGACCATGCGGGACGGATCCCAAGGGTTACCCGCGACATCGCATGAGGCGCGGTTGTAAAGGATGCGGCGGTTGGCGGGCCAGGCAAAGCCCCAGTTAAGGGTCTGGCCGAGGCCGGAGGGGTCGCTGTTGTCCCGCCGGGCCGCGAGGTTGCCGGCCGGCGACCACATGCCGCAATAGAGCCAGTTGCCGCAGGCGGTGGAACCGTCATCCTTTAACTGGCCGAAACCGGAGAGCTGCTCACCGTCCCCGGTCAGGGCGCGGCCGGAGATCTCCCGCGCCAGTTCTGTCGATGAGGGCTGCTCCGGAATACTGTACGGCCAGGAGAGCTGCAGGACCGGATCGGGGTAGGCGCCGCCTTCTTTGGCATACATCTCCCGCAGCTTGAGGTAGATTCGGGAGACAATCTCCACGTCGCCCTTGGACTCGCCCGGTCCGTCGACCGCCTTCCAGAGCCACTGGATGACCCGGCCCGAGTTGGTATATGAGCCATCTTCTTCGGCAAACAAGGTCGAGGACAGCCGGAAGACCTCGGTCTGGATGGCGGCGGGGTCGACATCGTTGAGCACGCCGTGGTTTTTCCAGAACTCGGAGGTTTCCGTGGGCAGGGGATCGATCACCACCAGATATTTCAATTTGGCCAGCGCGGTGCTCACTTTTTTCTTGTTGGCCACGGCGGCGAGGGGGTTATAGCCCTGGCAGAAGAAACCGTTTATTTCCCCTTGGTACATGCGCTCAAAAATCGCCAGGGCATCGGACGGCCCTTTAATTTTGGGGAGCAGGTCGAAGCCGAAGTTATTGTCCTTGGTCGCGGCCTCGCCATACCAGGCCTTCATCAGGCTGACAAAGAATTTGGGATAATTGCTCCAGTAATTTATCTGGTTGGGGCGCAGGGGCTTGGGAGTCATCCTCGTGAGGTAGTCTCCGAAGGAGGCGTCCGATTCCGTGGGCAGCTTCATGTAGCCCGGCAGGCTCTCGCCGAACAGGCACATGTCGGTGATCCCCTGGACGTTGCAGTGGCCGCGCAAGGCATTGATCCCGCCGCCGGCCACGCCGATATTGCCGAGCAGGAGCTGGATCATGGCCATGCAGCGGATGTTTTCCGAACCCACCGAGTGCTGGGTCCAGCCCAGGGCGTACATGCTCGTCATCACCCGGTCGGGCACGGCTGTGGAGCCGATCATCTCGCAGATCGTCAGAAACTGTTCAACGGGCGTCCCGGTGATCCGGCTGACCAGCTCCGGCGTGTAGCGGGAGAAATGCTTCTTCATGAGCTGCATGACGCAGTTGGGATCCTGCATGGTTTCATCAATTTTGGCATAGCCGTCGGCGCCCAGTTGATATGACCAGGTAGCGGTGTCGTAGCTGCGAGTCTCGGCGTCATAGCCGGAAAACATGCCCTCCGCGAAGTTGAAATCAGGATTCACCAGAAAAGTCGCGTTGGTATAGGCCTGTACATATTCGTGGAGGATCTTGTCGTTGGTTACGAGATAGTTGATCACCCCGCCCAGAAAGGCGATATCGGTACCCGAGCGGATGGGCGCATAATAATCTGCCACGGCCGCTGAACGGGTGAAACGGGGATCCACCACGACAAGCTTGGCCTTGCGGTGCGCCTTGGCCTCGGTAACCCATTTGAAGCCGCAGGGATGG
Organism: Desulfobulbaceae bacterium; assembly: GCA_027859235.1. Classification (GTDB taxonomy): domain Bacteria; phylum Desulfobacterota; class Desulfobulbia; order Desulfobulbales; family SURF-16; genus JAJRUT01. The sequence goes on along the minus strand of JAQIBE010000082.1, from coordinate 24,682 downwards.
GCCTCGGCGGCGTTACCGCCCATAATGAGAATCAGATCGGCATTCTTGATGTCGACCCAATGGTTCGTCATTGCGCCGCGTCCAAATGTAGTGGCCAAACTGGCCACCGTTGGAGAGTGTCAGATGCGGGCCTGGGTATCGATGGTGACAACGCCTAAGCCGCGCAGGATCTTGTGCGAGATATAGCCGACCTCATTGAACGCGGAGGAACTGGCCAGGAAGCCGACGGTGGGCCAGCGGTTGACCTTCAGGCCGGTGCTGTTTTCGGTGACGAAATTTGTATCGCGGTCGGCCTTCATGTGTGCGGCGATGCGGGTGAAGGCCTGATCCCAGGAAATACGTTTCCACTCGTTGGAGCCGGGTTCGCGCACCTCCGGATAGTTGAGCCGGTTCGGGCTCTGGATCATGTCGAGCAGCCCGGCACCTTTCGGACAGAGGGTGCCGCGGTTGACCGGATTGTCCGGGTCGCCCTCCAGATGGATAATCTCTGATTTGGCGTTCTTGGCGTTGTCACCCAGGCTGTAGATCAAAACCCCGCAGCTCACCGAGCAATAGGGGCAGTTACTGCGTGTTTCCGTGGCCCGCGACAATTTGAAGGCGTGGGCTTGGGCCAGAACCTCGTCGGGCGAATAGCCCATCACCCCCAGGCTGGAACCGCCCAACCCGGCGGCGCAAATTTTACAAAACTGCCGTCTCGTCACTTGCATGGTTTTCTCCTAATGGATCGGGATAACAATGATATTTCCCAGGTTTTTTCGGATAAGGTGCTTGCACCCATCCGTTATGCACCACGTGTCATGTAGCAACTACATACCGTTATGGACGGTTGCCCTAGTCATCTTTTGCAGGCGGCCCGTTATTACCCCGCAGGTGCCGAACGTGTGGAAAGCCGTGGGGAATAAGCTGTTTCTGGCTAGATTCAGCCCGGAAAGATCCCCTTAACCCGCAAAGCACCTGAATAGCGTATCACACCTGGTCAGGGTGATTCCAATAAAATTTATAAGGTTGAGGGCAAGGGTTGAAAAGGTGACCAATCGAGTGCTCAGAAGAAAAAAACCAGACCGCGAAAATATTGGCGGCGCTACGCAGCAAGTGCATTGGCGCGGCTGGTTATACTAGGCGTTCGGCGGCGAGAATAATCACGATGGACCAAGAAACAATTTGATAAGATGTAAGAGCATCTATAGGATTATTAAAAAGGTGAGAATGTAAGATGGATGGCGGACATCTTTCATTTTCGAACTACAAAATAAATTCATTAATAATGGCAGTTCAGGATATTTACTTTTCACTCCCAAAGGGGGGATAATGCAAGACGAAACAAAAACATCACCCTTTGTATTTTCAATAGGCATTTGCTCATTAATTCTTGTTCTTATATTTAGCTATTTTCTAGTTGAAATTGTTGTCGACTATGGCTCCCGTCTTGAAAAAGAAAAACTCCTTCATCGAGCTATTACTGCAGCGTCATCTTTTCAACCAGAACTTGTGGCGTCATTGAGTGCTGAACCTACCGATACAAACAATCCAAATATTAAAGCCGTTCGCTCTCAACTCCTTCGCATGAAAAAAGCAAACAGTGATTCTCGATTTGTTTATTTAATGGCAAAACAAGTTGACAATATTGTATTTCTTGCTGACGCGGAAAGTCCTGACTCTGAAGATTATTCAAAATCAGGTGACGTATATGCTGAAGCATCACCAAGACTTCATGCAATATTTAATAATGGCAAGCCCTTTACTGAAGGCCCTTTTGAGGATAAATGGGGAATTTGGGTTTCTGGGCATGCACCTATTATTGATCCTGAGACAAATAAAGTGATTGCAATAATAGGAATCGATATAGATGCCAACAACTGGCAGGTCCTGTTTCTCTTTCCGGATCCGGGCAACAACCGGTACGGACCACGTTTTTCTTGCATCTTGTGCTGGGACCCCTCTACTATGGATTATAGTTGGACGATCAGGACGCATCCGTCCCGGCGGGGTTGACCTGTCCCGGCGGCCTGGCACTTATATGGAAAATGGAGGTTGTTATGGTTCAGTTTACAATAGATGAAGAGCGTTGCACCCAGTGCGGAGAATGTGAGCTGGAATGTCCGGCCGGTGTGATTCGTATGGATGAGTACCCGGAAATGATTGATGCGGAGAAGTGCTCCCAATGCCAGCACTGTCTCGCGGTCTGCCCGGTTGGCGCAGTATCGGTGCTCGGCAGGGATCCTGATGCCAGCACCGTGCTTGCCGGCAATTTCCCTGATCCCGGAAAGCTTGCGACGCTCATCAAGGGGCGGCGGACCGTGCGCCGTTACAGTGACCGGGATCTGCCGGCGGAACTCATCGATGAACTGCTTGAAATTGCCAACCACGCTCCGACAGGCGTCAATAACCAGGGCGTTCTGTATACCGTGATCAAGCAGGGCGCGGTCATGAACAGGTTGAGGGAAGTCATCATGACCCAGTTGACCAAACTGAGGGACGACGGAAAAATGCCAGAAGGTTTAGCCGGGCAATATATCGGTTATGCGGTTCAGGCATGGCAGGATGAGGGCAAGGATATTATGTTCAGAGGAGCGCCGCACCTGCTCATCACCAGTGCCCCGCAAGATGCCCCTTGTCCGGCACAGGACACCCTTATCGGACTCACAACCTTCCAGTTGATGGCCCATGCGCGAGGCGTGGGCACGGTCTGGGCTGGAATATTCATGATGGCGCTTTCCCTCTGGCCTGATCTGTCCGTGAAACTGGGAATCCCGGGCAACCATATTATCGGCTATGCCATGGCCTTTGGAGAGCCTGATGTGGAATATCAGCGGACGGTGCAGCGTGGTCCAGCCCGGGTGAATCTGGTCGAGGGTGTAACGGGCGGGTAGGTTATTCCCCATTCCTGCACCGGGAATCAGCAGGAGAGGGAGAGTTGTTCTTATAATTCATGGATGGATTTAATTTCTGCTCCTCAGGGAAAATACGGCACTTTTCCCTGACATTTTAAGGGGTTAATCCGACAAATCTACAACACGAAACATGGTGAGAGGAGGTCGCGAATAAGTATGTCACCCATCATCCAAGACAAAGCAGAGCAGACAGTTTCGGAAGTCCTTGCCCTCGCTGATATCAGGATCAACGGCCCCCGGCCCTGGGACATCCAGGTCCACAGTCCCGAATTATACAACCACCTTCTCTGTAATGGTTCGCTGGCCCTGGGTGAGGCCTATATGGCTGGCTGGTGGGACGCTCCCGCCCTTGATCAGTTCTTCTTTCGGATCTTCAGAAGCGGCCTTGAGCAAAAACTCAAAAAATCCAGGGCCGCTATCCTCTGTGGCATCAAGGCCACCCTCTTCAACGGCCAGAACAAAAAAAAGGCCCTGGAGGTGGGGAAAAAACATTACGATGTCGGCAACGATCTGTTCGAGTCCATGCTGGACAAGCACATGACCTATAGTTGTGCCTATTGGCACAACGGCACCCGTGATCTCACCGCAGCCCAGGAGGCCAAGTTGGATCTTATCTGCCGGAAGGTAGGGCTTGAACCCGGTATGCGTGTTCTGGACATCGGCTGCGGTTGGGGAAGTTTTGTCCGCTATGCGGCCCAGAACTATGGCGTGGAAGCCGTGGGAGTGACCATCTCCACGGAACAGGCCAAACTGGCCCGAAAGCGTTGCGCTGGCTTGCCCATCGACATCCGCCTCCAGGATTATCGCGATCTGTCAGAGCAGTTCGACGCCATTGTTTCGGTGGGCATGTTCGAGCATGTGGGCTATAAAAATTACCGCCAGTACATGCAGGTGGTGAATCGCTGTCTGAAGCCGGAGGCCCTCTTTCTGCTGCATACCATTGCCTCCAACAAGTCGAATCAACACGGCGATCCCTGGTTGGACAAGTACATTTTCCCCAACGGCATGCTCCCCTCCATCGAGCAGGTGGGCAAGGCCTGTGAGCAGCTGCTGGTCATGGAAGACTGGCATAACATGGGCGTTCATTACGACAAAACCCTGACCAGCTGGTTTGCCAATTTTGATCAGAGCTGGCCCCGGTTGCAGGACAGATACAACGAAACCTTCTATCGGATGTGGAAATATTATCTCCTCTCCCTGGCCGGGGCATTCCGGGCCCGGACAATACAGGTATGGCAGGTCGTCCTTTCTCAGAATGGCAGATTGGGCAGCTATCAGAGTTATCGTTGAAACAGCAGAAATCAAGGCAATAGGTCTGGCCCATGGATCGGGCTCAGGGGCAAATGGCTGGAGAGCAGCGGCAAAACATCTCCCTGCTCTGCCACTAATGGTGATTGCTCTTGCCGGTATTCCCCTGAGGAGTTTTTTTCTGTCCCCACCTCCCCAGCTCGCGAAGGTCGATAACGCTGCTCATCTCATTCAGGGTGGGTGGCGGCATGCTCTGCCTGGCCACTGTTTGGTGGTTGGGGCGCCTCCCTTGGCAAGGGATTGCAGCTTGACACTGCTGGTCTCGTACCCTTATAAAATAAGGGAGACTTGTTTTATAAGGGTACGAGACCGTCTCCTGTTTCCCTGATAGCGTGTACCCTTGTCGGCAGGCGATGATCGCCTCCGCAACTTTTACGGCAACGAAGGAGGACGCAGAATGAAGCAGCCCCCCAATCCCACCCTGGCCCCCCCAGGTGAGGATCTCGGCCGCCGGGTCTGGATTAAAAATATCAACCCTGCGGTAGATAATGGCAGCTACCCCATCAAGCGGACACCGGGTGAGGAGGTACGGGTGAGCGCCGACGTCTTTGCCGATGGTCACGACGTCCTGGCTGTTATGCTCCGCTACCGGCCTACTGCGGCCGAGAAATGGCTGGAGGTGCCCATGGGTTTTCTCGGCAATGACCGGTGGCGCGCCTCCTTCGTTATCACCAGCCTGGAACCTTACTGCTATTCGGTGATCGGCTGGGTGGATTCCTTTGCCACCTGGCAGCAAGAGTTACGGAAAAAAGCCAGCCTCGGCCAGGAGGTGGGCAGCGAACTGCTGGAAGGGGCGGCCATGGTGGTGCAGGTTGCTGATCGTGCCGTTGACCTGGATCGGACCCTGCTTATTGATCACGCCGCCCTTCTTGCTGATCAGCAGCAACCTGTTGCCCTCCGTATTGAAGCAGGTCTGGCCCCTGACCTGCAGAGCGTCATGGATCGCTATGCTGATCGTCAAGGGGCCACGGAGCATCCCGCCCTGGCCGTGGATGTGGACCCGATACATGCCCGGTTCAGCGCCTGGTACGAGCTCTTTCCCCGCTCCGCCACCACGGAACCCGGCAGGTCCGGCACCTTCCTGGATGCGGAGGGGCTTCTCCCTCATGTTGCCCGGATGGGATTTGACATCCTCTATTTGCCGCCCATCCATCCCATCGGCCGTACCCATCGCAAGGGTCAGAATAATACCAGGGCAGCCGGTTCGGATGATCCGGGCAGTCCCTGGGCCATCGGCGCTGCAGAAGGGGGGCATGACTCCATTCATCCTGATCTGGGCACCCTGGAGGATTTTCATCATTTCGTGGAAGCGGCTCACACCCATGGTCTGATGGTGGCCCTGGACATCGCCTTCCAGTGTTCGCCGGACCACCCGTGGGTGAAGGAGCATCCTGAATGGTTCCGGCATCGACCTGACGGCACCATAAAATACGCGGAAAATCCGCCCAAGAAATATGAGGATATCTATCCCCTTGATTTCGACTGCCATGAGTGGCGGGAGCTCTGGCAGGCCCTGGCGGATATCGTGCTTTTCTGGATGGATCAGGGCATCACCGTCTTCCGGGTGGACAATCCCCATACCAAGCCCCTCCGCTTCTGGGCCTGGCTTATCGGCCAGATCAGGGCAGCCCGGCCAGAGGTGATTTTCCTGGCCGAGGCCTTTACCCGGCCGGCGGTGATGTATTCCCTGGCCAAGGTGGGCTTCAACCAGTCCTATACCTACTTCACCTGGCGCAATACCGGCCACGAGATAAACCAATACCTCTCCGAGCTTACCCGCAGCGAGGTGAGGGAGTTCTTCCGGCCCAACTTCTTCGTCAATACCCCTGACATTCTGCCCGAGTATCTCCAGTTCGGGGGGCGTCCCGCCTTTATTGTCCGGCTGGTCCTGGCCGCCACCTTGAGTTCCTGTTACGGGGTGTACAGCGGCTTTGAACTTTGCGAGGCAGAGGCCCTGCCCGGCACCGAGGAGTACCGGGACTCGGAGAAATTCCAGATCCGCCGGCGGGACTGGAATTGGCCCGGCAACCTCACCGACCATATCAGGCTGGTGAATCGTATCCGGCGGGAAAACCCGGCCTTGGCCCACAATTTCCATCTGCGCTTCTATACCGTGGACAATGAGCAGATCCTCTGCTACAGCAAGACCACCCCGGACAACAGCAATATCATCCTGGTGGCGGTGAATCTCGACCCCCACCATGCCCACCAGGGATGGCTTGAGCTGCCGGTGGGGGAGTTCGGCATTGCTGAAAACGAAGTCTATCAGGTGCATGACCTGCTGGGCGGAGGTCACTATCTCTGGCAGGGGCCCCGCAACTATCTGCGCCTCGACCCGGCCTCGTCGCCGGCCCAGATCTTTCTGGTGCGGCGGCGGATACGCACGGAACGGGATTTTGATTATTTTATGTAAGATGCCTGGCTCAACCTGCCGGCCAATAGGCGGCGACAGCCTGAACAGCCATTGCTGAGGGAACCCAAATCATGGACGCGAAAAAGCAGGCCCCACCCCTCTGGTACAAGGACGCCATTATTTATGAATTGCACGTCAAGGCCTTCTTTGACCAGAACGGCGACGGACGGGGTGATTTCCGGGGGCTGATCAGCAAGCTCGACTACATCCAGGCCCTGGGCGTCAACACCCTCTGGCTGCTGCCCTTTTATCCTTCGCCAGGCCGGGACGACGGCTACGACATCTCCGACTACCGAGGGGTGCATCCCGATTACGGCACCCTGCGTGATTTCCGCCACTTTGTGAAGGAGGCCCATGACCGGGGTTTGCGGATCATCACCGAGTTGGTGATAAACCACACCTCGGATCAGCATCCCTGGTTCCAGGCGGCCCGCCGGGCCAAGCCGGGCTCAGCCCGTCACCGCTACTATGTGTGGAGCGCTACAGACACCAAATTTCCTGAAACACGGACCATCTTCACCGATACCGAGAGCTCCAACTGGGCCTGGGACCCGGTGGCCGGGGCCTATTACTGGCACCGCTTCTTCTCCCATCAGCCGGACTTGAACCTCAATAATCCCCAGGTGGTGAAGGCGGTCATCCGGGTGCTCAATTTCTGGTTTGACATGGGTGTCGATGGTCTCAGGCTCGATGCCGTGCCTTACCTCTGTGTCCGGGAGGGCACCAGCAACGAGAATCTGCCGGAGACCCACGCGGTGATCAAGGAAATAAGGCGGCAGATGGACCGCAATTACAAGGACCGCCTGCTGCTGGCCGAGGCCAACCAGTGGCCGGCGGATACCGCCGCCTATTTCGGAGAAGGGGACGAGTGCCACATGGCCTTCCATTTCCCGCTCATGCCCAGGATATACATGGCCCTGCGCAAAGAGGATCGCCGGCCCATCACCGAGATTCTGGAGTCTACCCCGGCTATTCCTGCCAACTGCCAGTGGGCCATTTTCCTGCGCAACCACGACGAGCTCACCCTGGAGATGGTCACTGATGAGGAACGGGACTATATGTACCGCGAATACGCCCAGGATCCCCGCATGCGCATGAACGTCGGCATCCGCCGCCGGCTGGCCCCGCTTCTCAACAACTCCCGGCGGCGCATGGAATTACTCAACAGTTTGCTTTTTTCCCTGCCCGGAACGCCGATCATCTATTACGGCGATGAGATCGGCATGGGGGACAACATCTTCCTGGGCGACCGCAACGGCGTGCGCACGCCCATGCAGTGGTGCGCCGATAGAAATGCCGGCTTTTCCAAGGCCGATGCCGCCCGCCTCTATATGCCGGTTATCATGGACCCGGTCTATGGCTATACGGCCATTAACGTGGAGGGCCAGGAGCGGGATCCCTCATCGTTGCTCCATTTCATGAAACGGATAATAGCGCTGCGCCGCCAGCACAAGGCCTTTGGCCGGGGCAGCCTCGAATTCCTGCGGCCCGAGAACCGCAAGGTGCTGGTCTATCTGCGGCGCTATAAAACAGAGGTGATCATGGTCGTGGCCAATCTCTCCCGCTTTGTCCAGCCCCTTGAGCTCGACCTGTCTGAATTCCGGGAATGGGTGCCGGTGGAGATGATCGGCCGCACCGAGTTTCCCGCCATCGGCGATCTGCCCTATTTCCTTACCATCGGGCCCCATTCCTTCTACTGGTTCCGGCTGGAACCGCCGGCCGAGGCCATTCATCTGGCTGCCGCCCCGGCTGGTGCTGCCACTCCTATTCCGGCCCTTGCCATTGAGGAGAACTGGAGCGGTGATCTGGAAGGGGTCTTCCTCTATGCCCTGGAAGACGAGATCCTCGCCCCCTGGCTCCCTGGCCAGCGCTGGTTCCGGAGCAAATCCCGGACCATCACCGGGGTTGCTGTCTCTGACTGGAGCAAAATGGGGGGCGGGTTCTTCATCCTCTTTTTGCGGGTAAGCTTCAGCGAAGGTGACCAGGAAACATATTGTCTGCCCCTCAAGGTGGTGACCGGGCCGGCTGCGGCGCGGCTGGCTGCCGAGGCCCCGGAAAGTGTCCTTGCCCTGTTCAAGACCCCCAAGGCGGACGGGCTCTTCCTGGATGGACTGACTGACCGGATTGCCTGTTGCGAACTCTTTGAGGCCATGGCTGACAGCCGTACCTTTTCCACCGTTGCCGGGGGCACCATCCAGGCCTTTGCCACCCATGCCTTTGAGCAGGCGCTGCCCGTGGAAAGCCCCTGCGGCCAGGTGCGCCGCCTGGGGGTTGAACAGAGCAACAGTTCCGTGGTTCTGGATGAGCGGGCCATTCTCAAGCTTTACCGGCGCCTTGAGGAGGGCACCAATCCCGATTTTGCCATCAGCCTGCAGCTCACCGATCATACCGACTTCAGAGCCCTGGCGCCTGTGGCCGGCGGCATTCTCCTCAACTTCCATGGCCAGACCTCGGCCCTGGCCATGCTCCAGCCGTACCTGGCCAGCGACGGCGACGGCTGGTCCTATGCCCTGCAGTCGGTCCAGGACTTTCTGGAGCGCAGCCGGGATCTGCCCGAGGAGGAGCTCCGGCTCTTTGCCGGCCGACCCCTTCTGGCGGCAGCAGCGGCCTATGGCGAAAGCAGCGGCTGTGCAGCCTTTGCTGAAGGGCTCACCAGCTTTGAAAACCTGGGCCGGCGGACCGCCGAGTTTCATGTGGCCCTGGCCGGCTCGACCCGGCAAGCGGATTTCAGGCCGGAACCGCTGGATGAAACCTATCTTCAGGGCCTGGCTGATGTTTTCTCCCGTCATGCCAGACAGGCCCTGGAGCATCTCAACGCCAAGCTGCGGGAGCTGCCCCCGGAAATCCAGGCCCGGGCCAATCTGGCCCTTGGACAGGGCGACCGGCTCGTCAACAGTTTTCATGACGTGGCTGCCATAAAAAGCCGGGCCACCCGCATCCGCTGCCATGGCGACTACCACCTGGGTCAGGTGCTGCGGCAGGGCACGGACTGGATATTGCTCGATTTTGAAGGGGAACCACTCAGAAGCCTGGCTGCACGCCAGGAGAAACAATCCCCCCTCAAAGACGTGGCCGGCATGCTCCGCTCCTTTGCCTATGCCGCCACCAGCACCCTTTTTTCCCGTCAGGAAATAGCCGCCCCGGAAGCGGCCTTGTTGAGGGGCAGGCTGCATGGCTGGGAGGAATGGGTCCGGGCCGCCTTTCTGCACGGCTACCTTGAGCTCGCCGAAGGTGCCTTGTTTATGCCTGCTAGGGAAAAGCACCTGGAACTGCTGCTCCACTCTTTTCTTCTTGATAAGGCCTTCTACGAAATCGAATATGAACTGAACAACCGGCCCGACTGGCTGTGCATCCCCCTGGAGGGGATCCTGGCCTTTCTGCCGGGTAGTAAGGAGATATCGTTATGACCAAGACCTCTTTTCTCTCCGAATATGACCTGCATCTGCTGGGGGAGGGGGTGCACTACCGGGCCTGGGAAAAGCTTGGCGCCCATCCCGGTCAAGAGCAGGGCAGGCAGGGATGCTGGTTTGCAGTGTGGGCGCCAGGCGCGGCCGCGGTATCTGTGGTGGGGGATTTCAATGAGTGGCAGGAAGGGGTGGCAATGCTCGACAACCATCTCAGCAGCGGCTTCTGGGTGGGATTTGTGCCAGGGGCCGATCATGGCCAGCTCTACAAATACGCCATTACCTCCCGCTACGGAGACTACCGGGTCCAGAAGACCGATCCCTTCGGCTTCGCCGCTGAAATCACCCCCCAGACCGCTTCCCGGATCTGGAATATGGAGGGCTATGAGTGGGGAGATGGCGTCTGGATGGCGGAGCGGAAGGGGAAAAACAGCCTGGCTGCCCCCATCTCCATCTACGAGGTCCATCTGGGCTCCTGGATGCGGGGGGAGGGCAATTGCTGGCTCACCTACCGGCAACTGGCTGAAAAGTTGGCAGCCTATGTGGCGGAGATGGGTTTCACCCACGTGGAGTTCCTGCCCGTCACCGAACACCCCTTTGACGGCTCCTGGGGCTATCAGCCGGTGGGTTATTTTGCCCCCACCAGCCGCTTCGGCACCCCCCACGACTTCATGTATCTGGTGGATTCTCTGCACAGGCACGATATCGGCGTTATCCTCGACTGGGTGCCTGCCCATTTTCCCCGGGACGAGCATGGCCTCGGCTATTTCGACGGCACCCATCTTTACGAGCACGCCGATCCCCGCCAGGGACTTCACCAGGATTGGGATACCGCCATCTTCAATTTAGGCCGGCGGGAGGTGGCCAATTTCCTTCTGGCCAATGCCCTCTTCTGGCTGGAGGTCTACCATGTCGATGGTCTCCGGATGGACGCGGTGGCCAGTATGCTCTATCTTGATTATTCCCGGCAGGAAGGCGAGTGGATCCCTAATATCTACGGCGGCCGGGAGAATCTGGAGGCCATCGCCTTTATCCGGCGCTGCAATGAGCTGGTCTATGAGGAACACCCGGATGTGATCATGGCTGCCGAGGAATCCACGGACTGGCCCATCGTTTCCCGGCCCACCTATGTGGGGGGGCTCGGTTTTGGGCTCAAATGGAATATGGGCTGGATGCACGACATTCTCCTCTACATGACCAAGGAGCCCATCTACCGCAAGTACCACCACCACCAGCTCACCTTCAGCCTGGTCTATGCCTTCCAGGAAAATTTTCTGCTGCCCCTTTCCCATGACGAGGTGGTGCACGGTAAGGGATCGCTGCTGAACAAGATGCCGGGCGACCGCTGGCAGCGCTTTGCCAACCTCAGATTGCTGCTGGGATTCATGTTCACCCATCCCGGCAAGAAGCTCCTTTTCATGGGGGACGAATTCGGCCAATGGGCGGAGTGGAACCACGATGTCAGCCTGGACTGGCATCTCCTTGCGGATGCAGATCACCGCGGTCTGCAGCGCTGGGTGCGGGATCTCAATACCACCCTGCGGGGGGAACCTGCCCTGTATGAACTGGACTTTGAAGGTGGCGGCTTCTCCTGGCTGGATGCCAATGATTCCGAGGAGAGTGTCATCTCTTTTAGCCGCCACGGCCGGAACCAGGGAGACGTGGTGGTCTGTGCCTGCAACTTCACCCCGACTCCTCGCCACAATCACCGGCTGGGCGTGCCCACCGGTGGTTTCTGGGCAGAGATCCTCAACAGCGATGCCCCCCTCTACGGCGGCTCTGGCCAGGGAAATCTCGGCGGGGTGGAGGCCAGCCCGGTGGCGGCCTTTGGCCATTATCACTCCCTCATGGTGACTCTGCCGCCCATGGCCATGGTGGTTTTCCGGAGAAAGGCCGATGATTGAACCCGACGAACCGGTGGGAGGTCAGGCCCAGGAGGGCGATGAGCGCAAGCGTGGGGGGAATCCGCCCGCCGCCATTCAGGAGGCCCTGCAGCTCCTTGGTATCCGCCACCTCCTGCTCGGCATTCAGGATGCGGCCTTTCCCTGCTGGGCGGAGGAGGATATCGGCCGAGGCTCCCCCTATAGTCAAGGATCCCGGGAATTTTTCGCCTTTATCCGTGGTCTGGGCTTTACCGGTGTGCAACTGGGTCCCCAGGGCATGACCTCGCCCTCCAACCCCTCGCCTTACGACGGCACCCTCTTTTCGCGCAACCGCCTTTCCCTGGCGCCACTGCCCCTCACCACCGCACCCTGGGGCAAACTGCTGAGCCGGGAGACCCTGGCGGAGCTGGTGGCGGATCGGCCCCAGGCTGCCCGGTTCCGGACGGTGCATGAATATGCCTGCTATGCTCGGTCCCGGATTCTGGAGGAGGTATGGCCCACGTACCTGGCCGGTCAAGGTAGGGGGGGGCTTGCTGATCTTGCTGGCGAATTTGCCCTTTTCCGCCGGAAAAATAATGGCTGGCTCATACGGGACGGTCTTTACGAGGCCCTGCGCCATCATTATGGCAACCGTAACTGGCAGGACTGGGAGGGCAGCCCCCAGGCCAGGCTCGACCGCCATCTCTGGCGGGGAGGGAAGCAATTTGTATCCAGACGGCGCACCTTGTTCAGCCAATATAGTGAAGCCATTGCCGCCTATGCCTTTACCCAGTTTCTGCTGGATCGCCAACATCGGCAGCTGCGTGGCTATGCCCACCAGTTGGGCCTCCAGCTTTTTGGTGATCTGCAGATAGGGTTTTCTGATCGCGATGGCTGGTTCGTGGAGTCCTTTCTGCTCGCCGGCTATTTTATGGGCGCCCCCCCTAGCCGTACCAACCCGGCGGGTCAACCCTGGAACTATCCGGTGCTGGATCCTGGCCGTTATTTCGTAGGCAGCAGTGGCCGCCCCGGTGCAGCCCTGTGTTTCCTGCGCCAACGCCTGGAAAAAATGCTCCGGGAGTTCGACGGGTTGCGCATTGATCATCCCCACGGTCTGGTCTGCCCCTGGGTCTACCGGGCCGGCCAGGAGGACTCCCTGGCCGCGGTGCAGGCCGGCGCGCGGCTCTTTGCCTCGCCTGATCTCCCTGACCACCCGGAACTTGCCGCCTTCGCCATTCCCCGGCCGAATCAGATCAATCACCACCGGCCCCGGTATGTTGATGACTGGGTGCGGGATCTGGAGCCGGCCCAGGTTGAGCGCTACGGCCTGCTCTTTGATGTCATCATGCAGGCAACCCACGGCCAGGGCCAGGAATCCCAGGCCATTGCCTGCGAAATCCTCTCCACCCAGCCCTATCCGATCAGGCGCGTCATGGAGCGCTATGGACTGGGCCGCTTCCGGGTCAGCCAGAAGGCGGATCTGGGCAATCCGGATGATGTGTACCGGAGCGAGAACGCCCGGTCTGAGGACTGGATCATGCTGGGCAACCATGACACCCCCTCCATCTGGTTCCTGGCCGAGCAATGGCGAGACTCGGGTGCTGCCCGCCAGCAGGCCGACTATCTGGCCTGGCGTCTGCACCCTGAGGGTGCAGAAGAGGAGGGCTGGAGCGCCAAAGTGGCCGGTGACGTGGGTGAGCTAGTCCAGGCCAAGGTTGCTAATCTCTTTGTCGGACCCGCCTCCAACGTCATGATCTTCTTCACCGACCTGCTGGGGGTCCGGGATATCTACAACCGGCCGGGCTCGGTGAGTGACGACAACTGGTCGCTGCGGATAACAGCTGATTTTGAGCGTGATTACCAGGAAAGGCTGGCCCGCAACCGGGCCATCAACATCCCCAAGGCCCTTGCCCTGGCCATCCGGGCCCGGGGCCGGGCCTTTTGCCAAGGGCACGACAGCCTGCTTACGGAACTGGATCTCCTGGCCGCAAAGAGCGCTCCGCCGGTCTGACTCAAGAACATATCGGCAACCCTCCTGCAGAAACCGTTGCAGGCCTGCCCTCTCAGCAAGGTGTATCAGCTTTTTGGTGATGAATTGAATGTGATAATTACAGAATTAAACGAAACGTTGGTGGCTTAATATGCAGAATAAACACGGTGAAATAATTATCTATGAGGTAGAATAGAGCATCGTTGAGGTGCGGCTCGACCACGACACCGTCTGGCTTACCTAGAGGCAGATGGCAGAACTCTTTGACACCTCTGCTGACAATATAAGCCTCCATCTGAAAAATATTTTTACGGATGAGGAACTTGAGAAAAAAGCAACTACCGAGGATTTCTCGGCAGTTCAAAAAGAGGGCGAACGTCCTTGTTCCCAGTTGATTATCATAAAACCGGAGGCGGAAAAATAGTGCAGCAAAAAACAACCCATGCTCTGGCGGCATCTGATTTTGATGCGCTTATTTTTGATCTTGATGGTGTGATTACGGATACGGCATCCATCCATGCCGCGGCATGGAAACGGATGTTTGATGATTTTCTGGCCCAACATGCCGCCAGCCAAGGGGGTTCCTTTCACCCTTTTGAAATAGAGACGGATTATCGCTCCTATGTGGATGGGAAACCCCGTTTCGACGGAGTGCGCAGTTTTCTCGAGTCACGGCAAATCAACCTGCCGGAAGGAGGGCCGGAGGATCCGCCCGAGGCCGCCACCATCCAGGCCCTGGGCAAGCGTAAGAATATGGATTTCTTGCAGCAAATCGAGGAAAAGGGCGCGGATGTCTATGAATCCACCGTAGAGTTGATCCACAGCGCCAAAAAGCACGGCTTGCGCGCGGCGGTGATTTCCTCCAGCCGGAACTGCGCCATGATTCTCGATTCCGTGCATCTTTCTCCTCTTTTTGATGTGAAGGTGGACGGGGTGGACGCAGAGATCCTGGGAATACCCGGCAAACCGGCCCCTGATATCTTCCTGCAGGCGGCCCGGCAACTGCAGGTGGAACCGCAACGAGCGGTGGTGATCGAAGATGCTGTTTCCGGAGTCCAGGCCGGCCGGGCAGGCAATTTCGGCCTGGTCATCGGCATTGCCCGGGGCGGGGGCGAAGAAGCCCTCCTGGACAACGGGGCCGATATGGTGGTGGCAGACCTCAGGGAAGTGCGTATCACCCATGATCTTGCAGCCGCGGCCCCGTCCTCCTCTGCCCTGGAGGATTTTGCCACGATTTCCAGTCGGGCCGACAGAAAAGCGCTGGCGATTTTTCTCGACTATGACGGCACCCTCACCCCCATCGTGGAAACCCCGGATCAGGCGATCATGTCAGAAGAAACGCGGGAGGCGGTAAGGGAGCTCTCCCGTCATTGCGCGGTGGGGATCATCAGCGGCCGGGACCTCCCGGATGTGCGGGATAAGGCGCGGCTTGACACCCTGGTTTATGCCGGCAGCCATGGCTTTGATATCGCCGGACCCGAGGGGTTACAGGTGGAAAACAGGGTGGGGGAGGAATTCCTACCCTTCCTTGACCAGGCAGAAAAAGAACTGACCCGGAAACTGGACGCCGTGCCGGGCCTGCTTCTTGAGCGCAAAAAATTCGCCATTGCCATCCATTTCCGGCGGGTTGACCCGGAACGGGTCGCAGAGGTTGAAAAGGTGGTGGAAGAGGTTGCCGCCGGCAACCCGAAGCTGCGGCAGGCCTATGGAAAAAAGATTTTCGAACTGCAGCCCCGGATGGACTGGCACAAGGGAAAGGCGCTTCTCTTCTTGCTGCACACCCTGAAACTGGACAGGGAGGATGTGCTGCCATTTTACATCGGCGATGATGTCACCGACGAAGACGCCTTCCGGGCCCTGAAGGGTCGGGGAATCACCATTATGGTCCAGGAGCGCCCCGATGAGACCGCCGCCGACTACACCCTGAAGAATCCCGACGAGGTGCGTCGATTTCTTCTGCAACTGATCCCTTTGGCCCGGAGGCCATCATGAGTGACTGGAAGCTGATTTATGACACCTTTGAACCGGAACAGGAAACCCTGCGGGAGGCCCTCTGCACCCTGGGAAACGGCTATTTCGCCACGCGCGGTGCCTCGCCCGAATCGGAAGCGGGCGAGATCCATTACCCGGGCACCTATCTTGCCGGTGGATATAACCGCTTAAAAACAGAGATCGCCGGCCGGGTCATCGAAAATGAGGATCTGGTGAATATGCCCAACTGGCTGCTCACCCGCTTCCGGCCAGAGGGGGGGGATTGGCTCAATATGCTGGCTGCCGATATCCTTTCCTATCGCCAGGAACTCAACATGAAAAAGGGCCTCCTTTCCAGAACGGTGCGGTTCCGAGACAAACAGGGTCGGGAAACCACCCTGATCCAGCGCCACTTCGTCCACATGGACGAGATGCACCTGGCCGGCCTGGAGACCACCATCATCCCTGAAAATTGGGAGGGGCGGCTCCAGTTCATCTCCAGCCTTGACGGCACGGTGATCAATGCCGGAGTGGAACGGTATAAACAGCTCAACAACAAGCACCTCTCCCCCATCCGGAGCGAGGCGGCTGATGAGGAGACCATCTCTCTGCTGGTGGCCACCAACCAGTCCAGACTGCACGTGGCCCAGGCCGCCAGAATCCGCGTCTCCAGCCAGGGGCAGCTGGTGGAGACAGAACGACAGATAGTCCAGCAGCCCGGATATATCGGCCATGATTTTTTTGTGGAAGCAAGGAAGAAGATCCCGATAACCTTGGAAAAGGTGGTCTCCCTTTTCAGCTCCAGGGATTTCGCCATCTCAGAGCCCTCCCTGGAGGCAGTGACAGCGGTGGGCCATGCCGGGAGTTTTGAGGACCTTCTGCACAGCCATGCACTGAAATGGGACCACCTGTGGGATCGCTGCGATATGAAGCTGCAAAACAGCGACCGGCCTCAGATGATTCTGCGGCTGCACATTTTTCATCTCCTTCAGACGGTGTCCAGAAATTCCATCGAATTGGACACAGGGGTGCCGGCCAGAGGCTGGCACGGCGAGGCATACCGGGGCCATATCTTCTGGGACGAACTGTTCATCTTTCCCTATCTCAACCTGCGGATACCGGTCCTCACCGAGTCTCTGCTTATGTACCGGTACAGACGGCTGCCCCAGGCCCGTCTGGCAGCCCAGGCAGAAGGATTGAGCGGCGCCCTTTACCCCTGGCAGAGCGGCAGCAACGGCCGTGAAGAAACCCAGCATCTCCACCTGAACCCGAAATCGGGACGGTGGCTGCCGGATAACACCCATCTGCAGCGCCATGTCAATGCCGCCATCGCCTATAATGTCTGGCAATATTATAAGGTCACCGGTGATCGGGAGTTCCTCTCCACCTACGGCGCGGAGATGATTCTGGAAATCGCCCGTTTTCTGGCCGGCATCACGACCTTCAACCAGGACCTGGACCGCTACGAGATCCTCGGGGTCATGGGGCCTGACGAATATCACGACAGCTACCCCGATTCGGCAAAGGCAGGGCTGGACAACAACGCCTACACCAATGTGATGACCGTCTATGTGCTGCGCACCGCCCTCAAGGCCATTGAGGCTCTGCCGCCCAAAAGGAGACATGACCTGCTGAAGCTTCTGGACCTGGAAGAGGCGGAACTCGCCCACTGGCCGGATATTATCGGCAAGATGCACGTCGTATTTCATAATGACAACATTATCAGCCAGTTCGAGGGATACGATCAGCTGATGGAATTCGACTGGGAGGGGTACCAGAAAAAATATGGGGATATCCAGCGGCTGGACCGGATTCTGGAAGCAGAGGGGGATACTCCCAACCGCTATAAGGTTTCTAAGCAGGCGGATGTGCTCATGCTCTTCTATCTTTTCTCGGCCGAGGAAATGCAGGAGCTCTTCGGCCAGATGGGATATGCCTTTGACCCCGCAATCATCCCCGCCAACATCGACTATTATCTGAAAAGAAGCTCCCACGGCTCCACTCTGAGCAACATCGTCCATTCCTGGGTGCTCTCCCGCTCAGATCGACCGGGCTCCCTGGCGCTTTTCCACAAAAGCCTGGAAAGCGATATTTCGGATATCCAGGGCGGCACCACCCATGAAGGCATTCACCTGGGCTCCATGGCCGGAACCGTGGATATTCTCCAGCGCTGCTTCACAGGGCTGGAGTTCCATGACGACATTCTCTTTCTCAATCCGGATATTCCCGAGGATTTGCCGCAACTCTCTATGAGGATTAAACACCGGGGCAACTGGTTGACCATTGAACTGACCCCGGAATCCATGACCCTGACCTGCGACCACTGCGATCTGGAGGCCACAAAAGTCTCCTTCCAGAATAAAATCCACCACCTGAATCCGGGAGAAACCCTGACCTTAAGCTGCCCAAAAAAAAATCCCAAGGAGATCTCCTTATGAAAAAGAGTATAAGAGATATGCAGAGCAGAAAGGGGCAAGGCAAAGCAGGCTATGAGCTTATCTATGTCTCCCCACAGGAGGTACTCACTCATGCCCTATGGCAGAAACCGAGAATTACCCGCGCAGGTCAGAGACAATCTGCCTGAAGCCGCCCAGACCATCTATCGCAAGTCCTTTAATTCGGCCTGGAATCAGTATGATTCCCCGGAAAAACGGCGGGGCAAGGCGGACCGGGAAGAGACCGCGCACCGGGTGGCCTGGTCTGCCGTCAAGCAGGCCTATGAAAAGGGCGACAGCGGAACCTGGAGGCGCAAGAGCCACTGAAAAAGGGCACCAAAAGGGCTGCCCCTTCATGGAGGCGGGGGTGCTTATCGCCCATCTCCACCATTACTCTTTTTTTGCGCAATCCGTTGTCGTGACGGCCATCACTTTTCCGTCCTGAAATAAGGACAAGGGGGAACACCACCATGCGTAAGCGAATCATCCCGACCGGGCAAGAGATTGGCACCGAGCCAGAGGGGCACTGGCTTAATCTGGAAGAAGCGGCTGAGGTGGAAATCACCTCCGAAGATGCTGATCATCCCATTGAAAACGCCCTGGTTCCCGGCAGCTCCTCCGGCTGGCGGGCCGCACAGCCCGGTGATCAGAGCATCAGGCTTTTGTTCAGTCAACCACAAAGTTTACACCGGATCTGGATCCACTTCGTGGAACCGGATAGGGCCCGCACCCAGCAGTTTGTGCTGCGCTGGTCACCGGACCGCGGCGAGACCTTCAACCACATTGTCCGCCAGCAATGGAACTTCAGCCCGCAAGGTATCCACGAAGAAATCGAGAATATCTATGTGGATCTCTCGGGTGTCACTCTGCTTGAGCTCGCCATCACCCCTGATATCGGCAGCCAAGAGGTATATGCCAGCCTTCAAGAGCTGCGCCTGGGATAAAGAGAGGACGGAAAAGCATGAAGAATGATGAGGCCGTCCAGCGGCCATTGAACGGCAAAGATCCATGGACAATGGAGGCGACAGAGGCGGTTGCTCACCTCAAGTCAGATACTGACTAAGGCTTGGGTCCTAAAGAGGCCCGCAGGCGTCTGCATCAATATGGTCCCAATCAGCTGAAAACCAGGAAGCAGCGGGCGGCATGGCGAATATTGGTGGACCAGTTCATGAATCTCATCGTCATGCTGCTGGCCGTGGCCCTGAGCATTGCCTTGCTCCTTCTCGCCGTCTATTTCCACCCCCTGGCCAAGGTATTGACCTTGGCGATGCCCACCGCCGGGGAATGGCTCTTTATTCTCGGCATGAGCCTCATTCCCATGGTGGTGGTGCAGGTCCTGAAACAGTTCACCTGTCTTAATCCCTTTGGAAAAGATACGCTTAAAGAAGCAACAGAAAAGGTGGTGCCTGAACCATAGATTCTCTGACTAGGCCGCCCGGGTCACCAATGATCCGGAGGCGGTGCTGGCAAAACCGCTTTTGCAACCGCATTTTGGGCTCAATCTGCACGGGAGATGATAACAACAAATATGGAAAGAATTGCCCCTGGAATTACCCGCCTCATTTTAGACAACAGACGTACCTCGGCTTTTTCAGAGTGTAGGCTGGACGCTATAAAACAATATGAAGTGTTTGTTGCAAGAGGCAGGAATCAGCCACCAGTTTGGGAGCAGCTAAAAAAACAAATTTATCTGGGATCAGAATTGTTTGTTGATGAAATGCACTGTAAATTGTCAGTTGAGGTTAAGTCCACTGAAATCGCTTGTGTGCAAAGACGGCAACTTGCAAAGTCACTAGAAAGCTATATGCAAAAATATACAGATAGAAATTTAGCTATTTTTAAGGCGTACGAAAGGGGTACTATTATAGTATGCAGGAAATAGGTAACTTCTTTGAATTGCACTATTCAAGCATTAGTCGTATCCTAAGTATGTTAGGTAGTGCACAATGAAAGACCTGACCCGGTCTTTTCCTGTAGTTCTAATACGCTGAGGGTAATGTACGGGAAATGGATACAGTTGTTCGTTATGGCGGTGAAGAACTGTCTATTATTATGCCCAAAATTCCTATCGAGAAGGCATGGGATGCTGCCCAGCGTATTCGTGAGGCTATAGCAGAAATTCAATTTAACGATTTTTCAGTTACTGTAAGTATTGGTGTGAGTCAGACCAGCAAGTTCATTACAACTCCAGACAAATTAATACGTTATGCTGACAATGCGCTCTACAAGGCAAAAGCAAAGGGGAAAAACCAAGTAGTATTAGCTGGATTATCCGGTTGAGGTCCTCTGATTATTTTCAACTTTAATCTCGAAGATATCAGCCAGATATCCATTGGCACTTTTGCTTTGGCTGTTCCTATATCGTTTTCAGAGCTTCTCAATAGACAATTTCCCTCTTGTCTCGGAGCCTCTCATAGCCATCAAGCGTTTGCTTGTTATTTCTATGCCTGCCTCAATGGGACCGATCATTGTTGATGGTTTAGATAAAGAATAAACTTAAATACAAAACGAACATTATGTCTAACCAGGTTAGTTCTCGCTTCTGTCATTTAATTTTAGACAACATCCCTGTTGCTGTAGTGACCAGGGATGCAGATTTTAACATCACCTCTTTTAATAATCCAGCAGAGGACTTAACGGGCTATTCCGCCTCAGAGGTCATAGGGAAACCATGCTCTGAGATATTACATAGTAAAAGGTGTAAATCAGAGAGCCCTTTAAAAACTTTAAAGGAAGTCGGTGTCCCGACATCCGGCTTTGAGACTGAACTTATCAACCGTTATGATGAACATATTCCAGTAAGACTAAGTGCTACTGCAATTGCAAATGATGACGGCGTATTTATTGGTTTTTTGGAGATTATCGAGGATATCTCCAGGGAAAAATCCTTAGAGCGCGAAAAGAACAATTTCCAATATATGCTGGCCCATGACATGAAGTCTCCATTGGTTGCTATTTTAGGTCTGACAAAAAGAATCCAGGAGCACCATGAAGATATGCCGGCAGACAAGCTTGATATCTATTGTAAAAATATTAAAAACTCCGGGGAGCAGCTGGAGTCTCTAGTTTTGGAATTTTTGGAATTCTCAAGACAAGCCACAGATAAGATCAAGCTTAATTTGGCAGAAGTAGATTTACCAGAACTTCTTAAGCAACTCATTTTGAGATGTCAGCCCCAGGCGTCAGAAAAAGGAATTACTATACGTTTGGAGCATGACGCTGTATCTCCTATTATTGCTGACAGCAAACAACTGCAGCGCGTTTTTGAAAATCTATTCTCTAACGCTATAAAATTTATTCATCAAAATGGGGAGATTGTCACCACTATCAAAGAGAATGACAGGCAGGTGGTTGTTCAGGTGAAAGATAATGGCCCAGGCATTGTTGATGATGATTTGCCATACATTTTTGATGCGTTTCATCAAAGCAAATCAAGCAGTACGGGACACGGCCTTGGCCTTGCTGCTGTTAAAGCCATTGTCCTGGCTCATGGTGGCCGGGTGGCAGTGAAAAGCAACTCAGGACAAGGCACAACGTTCATAATACGAATTCCTAAAAATAAATTAGATGCCAAACATGAAGATAGATAAAAGAAAAAAAACAGGTGGCCAACCATCGCAAAAAGAGATGAGAGCATCAGAAAACCGTGAATCCAGACTCCTCGTAAAACACTGTTTTGAGTTATGCAAAGAACTGGGTATCTCTACGATATTAGCCTTTGCTGAATCCGTTCAAGATCAAAGGTTTATCGCGAAATGTCAGGATACGGAAACCGTAATCCTGTTGGCAAGAAAGGACGCTCTCCTTAAAAAAGAAATAGTCAACAAATGGCACATAATCAGATTACCTGACCAAGCCATTACCAGAACCGAGCAATTTCAGCTTGGTCTCTTGTTTTCTGTTCTGAATGACTTGGTAGAAGTGGATGAGACGGTTTTTTGTTTAACAGGATTAGTGGGGTCATTGCGGCTGGATAATCTGCTTATCACGAATTTAAAAAGAGATAATAAATGGTTTCGCAAGCATACTTTTGATAATGTCCCTTCCAGCATACTACGGTCACAAGAATTCTATCGTTTAATTGACATTGCCCTCAAATTTGCCAAACAAGGCCGAGAAGGTAAACCGATTGGCACAATTTTTGTTCTAGGAAAAACAAAAGAACTAAAGCCGTATATAAAACAACTGATTTTAAATCCATTTAAAGGTCACTTAAGAGCCCAAAGAAGTATTCACGAACCGGATTTTATTGAAACACTGCGTGAACTTGCAGCCCTTGACGGTGCCTTTATTGTTGATCCCAATGGCATTGTTGAAAGGGCAGCCGTATACCTGAGCCCACCTCAAAGTAAAGATAAACTTGAACTCTCCGGAGGATACGGCGCCCGCCACACTGCCTCTGCTGCGCTTACGGCTGTAACGGATGCTCTTGCCGTTGTTATCTCTGAATCGTCTTCGTCAGTAATGGTTTTTTATGATGGTTCGCCAATTTTAGAATTAAACAGGATATAGCACCGGCCACATTTTTTTCATAAAGAATTCCGGGGACCACTACGGATAGAATATCCCCATGGCTGGTGTCATGTGATGAATAGCGCTATGTGGCCATCACAGACCGCCTGCTTTCTCAACGTAAAATTCTCCCCAAACAGCTGGACGCCATAAGCCAGACGGTTGCAAGAGCCAAGCAACGAGCGGATCCCGTTTCTCTCTCCGGCTGGCCAAAAAGGTACGGCGGCACCGGATAACCCGATGCCGCCGTACCTTTTTGGTATGTGGGAGATCGCTTTCCGGGCGATATTTAACGATCCTGCCACTGAAACTGGTGCGGCCACAGACCGGTGTCGTTGCTGTCCACCTCAAGATGACAGACATTACAGGCACTGGCCCGGCCACCAGGGCCGTGCTCCTGGAGGAATTCACCAGACCCTTCACCCTTTGAGCCGTCATGGCAGGCGCCGCAGCTGCCGATGGTCTTCGGGCTGTCCTGATACTGGATGGCCTGATAGTTATCGGAGGCCTCGCGGGACGGCACCATGGCATGCGGACTGCCGTGGCAGCCGGAGCAGTAGATCCCGCCATGGCCGGTGGCATTCCTGAACAAGGTGGTGCCGGTGTCCACTTGAGCCACTCCGGTATGGCAGTCCACGCATTTCGGTTCTTTCACCCAGGGGATGCGGCCGTTGTTGGCGATCGAATCAGCGACCGTGGCCATATCCCCATGACAGGTGGTGCAGTTGCCGTCGGCAGCGGTATGGGCCAGACTGCGACTGCACTGGGTCTGCGAACCAGGGTGACAGTCATAGCAGGTAGCGCCCTCGGCGGCATGATAACCATGTATGGCTTCGGAGAGATATTTGCCGGAAGAGCCTGAATCGGTACTGCCTAAGGCCGGGCTGCCATGACATTCGGCACACAGAACCGGAGCCCGGTTTTCCAGTGAGGTACCCTCCTCGGTATCATGTTTTCGCAGGATATCGACAAAGGGATCCGGATCGTCGTTATGACACTTGCCGCAGTTGATCTCGTCGGAGGTGGGAATTGTTGCCCGCGTCACGGCCAGCTCTACACCGCTGTCGTTTTTCAGGGTCAGTTCTATAACCTGGTAGGGGTTCCAGACCAGGGCATCGTCGACCGGCGTCAAGGGTATGCCATATACCTCAAAATGGTCGCCCGCCGCCACCATGGTCCCTGTCAGGCCGTTATGATGGTTAGGGTCGGAAAGGTTAAGCCCGGTATTAACCGGCAGATCAATCCCAAACAGATCAGTTACATAGGTCCAGAACTGGCCGTAACGCTCTTTCGAGTCGGAATAGGTGTTATTGACCACCCGGTATTCCACGGTCAAGTTGCTGGTAACCGGCGCCGGCGGAGTGCCCCTTCTGATCACCTGCGCCCACACTGTATTGTAAGGCGGCAGAATAACAGCCTGATCATAGGTGGGATTAAGGCAGTGCATACCCAGGTCGTTCCAGGCCAGGATAATGTACTCACTGGTGGCCGCGCCCACATTACCGTCGCCGTCTTCGGTATCACTTTCCTCAACACTGCTATCACCGCCGCTGCCACCGCCACCACTGCAACCAGATAACAGGAGCATAAGAAACAAACTGGTGCTCAGAAACAGAAAACAATTCTTTTTCATCAAAAAACCTCGTTATTCAGAATGGATAGCCCAATTGCGCCATTTTCTAGATAAAACCTTGTAGCTATAATAACCATTACTATGTTTTGCAGCAAGGTGCTGCTCAAGGAAAAAACTATGAAGAGCGGCGGGAAAACAAAGATTAGGGGTCAAGTCGAAAGCGCCGGTAAAAGCCGGCAAAGAGTTAAGGGTGAAAGTCCCTGCATAGTAAAGGATAGCGACCAGCTATGGCCTCCGAGTCATGCGTCGGCTACCCGTAAGGG
>JAQIBE010000322.1 GCA_027859235.1 Desulfobulbaceae bacterium | reverse complement strand
ATGGTGTTAGATGGCATGGTAAAATTTGACTCCTGAAAGAGAAAATCTACTTATTTGTCAACCAGTAAAACTGGTAGGGCGGGACAACCAGCTCATCGTTGAACATGGCCGGGGTTTCACCTGAATACAGGTCACGAATAACATCGCCATGGAAATGTATTTTATGAGCGATGTCCTCCAGATTCAGATGCTGTGGTGCACTATCGAAATTCGCTACAACGAGGACCCGGTTAGTCGGGAAATTTTGTTCAAAACGCGCAAAGACAAAGAGATGCGGATTGCCGACATCCAGGAGCACACGGTTGTTGAAATCAGCAAAGGCGGCAATTTCCTTGCGCACCGCGATCATCTTTTTCAAACCGGAAAAGAGTTTATTCTCCACTGTCCCGGGCGTGTTGCGCAGCGCAGCTTTTTCCCAGTTGATCCGGGGACGATGGGCCCAGCGGCTGTCATTGGCCTTAGCCGGATCCTGGAGATAGCTGTTGTCGTTCAATGTGCCGATCTCGTCGCCGTAGTAGAGCAGGGGAATACCGCCGAAGGAGAGGATGATGCCATGCAGCAGGAGAATCATTTTTATGGCATCATCAATCTCTGACTGGTCACCGAAATGCAGGGCGGCTTCCAGCCCAATCAGGGATGCCAGTGATCCGGAAATGCGGGTATCACCGGTCTTGTCATTATGCCCGAAGGGCAGACCCAGGGATGTGGAGTCATTATATATGCCGGTATAATAATCTATGAGAAACTGGCGATGGGCGTAGGGCTCGTAGTCCACTGCGCGAATGTCATTATCATCAAAACCGAGACCAATATCGTCGTGGCAGCGCACATAGTTGAGCCATGTTGCCCGTTCCAACTTGTCAGGCAGACTTTTTATACCCTGGGCCAGGAGCTTGGCATTCTTGGTGGCAACCGCATCCCACAGCAAGGCCATCAAGCTGGCATTATAGGCAATTTCACATTCTTTGGCATTGATGGCGTCCTCACCGAAATACTTGATGATCTCCACAGGGGCAACGATGGCTTCCGCAATGAACAGGACGCCCGGGGCGGTAACCTGACAACAGTCTTTCATCAGCTGCAGGAGGAGATGGGCCTCACGCTCGTTTTGACAGATGGAGCCGATTTTTTTCCACAGGAAGGCAACGGCATCCAGACGCAGAATGTCAGCGCCCTTATTGGCCCAGTACAGGATGACATCCACCATTTCGATGAGCACCGCCGGATTACTGTAGTTCAGATCCCACTGAAAGTCGTTAAACACGGTCATGACCCACTTGCCCATGGACTCGTCCCAGGTGAAGTTGCCGGAGGAGGTTTCCGGAAACACCTCCGGCATGGTGACCTCAAACATGTCGGGGACCTCGCGGTTGGCGAAGATGTAGTAATAATCCTGATATTTAGAGTCCCCCTCCCGTGCCCGCTGCGCCCATTCATGTTCATCGGAGGTGTGGTTGAGCACGACATCCAGGGTAAGGAGGATATCATGTTTATGGAATGCAGCCGTCAGTTTCTGCAGATCCTCAAGAGTGCCGAAACGTGGGTCGATATGGCGAAAATCGCTCACGGCATAGCCGCCGTCGCGGGCACCTGCGGGACAGAGCATCATGGGCATGAGATGGACCATGTTCACGCCAAGTTCCAGAAAGTAGTGGACACGCTGGAGGAGATCAGGCAGATCTTCGGCAAAACCATCGGCATATAATGCCATACCCACCCACTCCTGACTGAGAAACCAGTTGTGGTCATTTTCGCGCTCAACATCGCTCTGTTTGAGGTGGGGGGGACGCTGAATATATTGACGCGCCATTGTTTCCACCAGTTTATGCATCTGCTGTTTAAAATCATCCCGCTTGCCATAGAGCGTGTTAAACAGGGAGTAGATGGAGTAAAAATTGGCCCCGAGGCGGGTGTAAAAATGGCTCAGATCCTGGGCAAGAATGTTGGGTTTCAGATCCGTGAGAATTTCGTTGAGGAGGGAATGGGATACCTGTTCGTACATGGATTAAGACTCCAGCAATGTTATGATTTCAGGGTGATAGTGGGCAATACCTTCCATAATCCCTGCCGCGTAATTTCCATTCATCCCCCTGAAACCACCCCGGGCAAGGTAAAGGGGAGCGGACATGCCAGCATTATTCACCAGATGGAGCGCCTCCTGTTTCACATCCGGGCTCGCGTTGCGGACCAGGATAGACGGAATCGGACTGACAAGCACCGGCAGATCATTACCGCTGTCACCGGCGAATACCGTATTGGCGAGACTGTATCCCTGTTTGTCCATGAGAAACTCCACGGCGTGACATTTCGTGGCACAGGCCGGCAGTATATCCAGCAGACCTCGGTGGGCAGGGGCATCAATGCTCCAGATCAGGCTGGCGTTAATCTTATTTTCCCGGAGTCGTTTATGCAGGTCAGGCAGAAGGACTTTATAATCAAGGTGTATCCTGGTGTAATAACTCAATTTATAGGTATTCTGCTTGCTTTCCTCCTGTAACTGCAGTGCGGAAAAATCAGCCAGGAGCTGGGCCAGGTCTCCATGGGTAAAACCATTCCAGTCCGGCCGGATGTGATCCTGCCAGACAGACCAGAGATGCCATTCTTGCGGATTACAGACGTAGATGGATGACCCGACATCCCCCAGGACAAAATCGGGCCTGGGCAGTCCGTACTCCTCAATGGCCTCCTCCACCCGGTTCCGGTCACGTCCGGTGACATAGGCCAGGGTGACCTCCTCCAGGGCGGCAAGTCTGTGGAACCAGGTGCGGGCCCCGGCTGATTCAGGCTCACCACCATTGGGGAGCAGGGTACGGTCAAGATCAGTGCAGACCAGGAGGGACATGCTCATGTCTCCCGGAGTTCGCAGCTCCCAAAGAAATCATAGAGCTCTATGGCCTCAAGGATACCTTCGGCAAAGGGGCGTGAGGCAAAGAAAATCTCATCCACATGCACCAGGTCGGAGAGTTCCTCGTTATGCCTGTTGGCAACGACAACGGCAAGGCTATTGCCGCGCATCATGTCTTCATCCGCACCGGAACCGCCGGCCGCCAGGATCTGCTCAAGGGGGATGTCGTACCGATCGGCGACCCAGCGCAGGGCTAACCCCTTGGAGGCACGGACTGGAATGATGTCGAGATATTGGCCGAAGGAGAGCACCACATTGGCGGCCTGCCCCTCCTGGTGCAAAAGCTTGTTGATGTGCTGGACATCCGGGGCAATTTGCGGGTCAATGTAATAACTGATCTTGAAACGGCCCTGCTCCATACGGGGCTGAAGTTTCAGCCCAGGCAAATCCTTGAAAATACGGCGGATGACCCGGGGATTCCACAGATAATCGATATGCAGCCCCCACGCCACATCCGGCACCAGGTTGGGATTGTAATAGATTTCAGTACCCAGGCTGGTCATCAGCACATTGGGCATGGGAACCCGGTATTTCTTGATGGCCTGTATTGCCGAGTAAAGCCTGCGACCCGTAGCAATGCCGAACAGGACGCATTTCCGGTTCGTCTCTAATGCGTCGATAAAGGGGTTCAGGGCCTTGGTATTGCCCAGCAGGTTCTGGTCAAGGTCGGAGAATAGGGCCCGGTCGTGATGCAGATTCTTGCGGCGTTTGGAGTGGTGGGGTGACGGTGGAGGAGTGTCTGTAATCAGGGAGAGCACGACCTGGAGCATTTTCTCGGTATGGGCCTCCCAGGAATAATGCTTTCGCACCCCAAGCAGACCGTTGGCAGAAAACTCCTGCCACTTTACGCCATCAGACAGCATACACAGCAGTTTAGCCCCAATGTCATCACTGTCCAGGGGATCGATCAGGTAACCGTTCTGACAATTACCAATAATATCCGTAGGGCCGCCGTCCTCTGTGGCAATAATCGGCAGTCCGCTGGCGGCGGCTTCAATCAGGGTGAGGCCAAAGGGCTCGGTGAGTGCCGGGTTGATAAAGACCCCTTTGGAAAGAGCGGCAAGGCGGTAAATGTCAGCGACATCAGATGAATTGTGATGCTTGGGGTAGGCGATTTTACCATAGAGATCATACCGGTCAATGTGGAGGAGGATATCCTGCAAAACCTCCTGGGTGCCATTGTCCATCTCGCTGATATCATCACGATTACCGGCAATAATAACAAGATTGCCGAGTTCCTGCAGCTCCGGCGATTCGCCGTAGGCCGTAATGAGCTGGACAATATTCTTCCGGGGGTCGGGACGGGAGAGGGCAAGGATAATGGGCTTATCCGGGTTCTGCAGAAAACGGAATATTTCTGCACCAATGGGGCTGTCCCCTTCATTGCCTTCAGGCCCATGAAATTGCTGGAGATCTGTTCCCGGGGGAATAATGCGCATCCGGTCGGGCTGATACTGGTCATAAGAGGCATATTGCTCCAGAATTTCCTGCCGGGTACTGGTAATCACCCGCTCGGCAATGCCCAGAATGGTTTCTTCGGCCTCAATCCGGGTGGTGATATTATACCGTGTTTCCAGACTATCGCGACTGAACCCGGCCGCCAGAAGCTGGCGCCGCTTACTGCGGCCGAGAGAATGGCCCGTGTGCACGAGGGGAATCCCGAGAAGATGGGACAAACGCGTGCCGACATACCCCGCATCCGCATAATGGCTATGGATAATCGCGGGCAGATCGGGCTGTTGCTTAAGGTAAGCGAGCGTATTATCGGCGAAATTATCGAGGGAATCCCAGAGATATTCCTTGGGAATATAGGACTCCTCCCCGCAGTCAATCCGGACTATCTGGACATTATCAGACAGCTTTTCATAGACTTGGCCATAGTCATTGCTTACCGAGTCATCAACCACCCGCCGGGTAAGGAGGTCAACCCGTCCCACCTCCTCATGTTCACCAAGGGCGCGGGCCAGCTCCACCACATATTTGGTCTGGCCGCCGGTATCGGCATCGCAGCCAAGCTCAAGGTCGTGACCGCGAATCAGGCCGTGAACACTGATCAGGACGATATAGATCTTTTTATCTGTGACCGTCACTTGCTCTTATCCATTGCCTGCCTGACTGTTCTTCCCAGGAGGGACTGGCCAATCGGTTTCTCCAGGAAAAAATGAATACCTGCCCCCTCTATTTTCTTGTCGTTGAGGAGGTTACTGAACCCGGAGCACATAATGATGGGGATCTCCGGTTTCACCTGGAGCATTTCCCTCGCCATATCCAAGCCATTAAGATGCGGCATGGTCATGTCTGTGATGACGAGGTCATAACTCTCCGGGCTGGAACGGAATGCTGCCAGGGCCTCAACACTGCTGGTGAAGGGTGTTACCTGATAGCCAAGGGACTCAAGGACCCGTTTCTCTATCTTGAGCAAAAAATCTTCATCATCAACAATCATAAGGTTTTCATCACCATGGGGGACAGGATGCGTTTCTTGCAGGTCTGGAGCATGCACCCCATTTGTCTCCGCCACGGGCAGGTATACGCGAAAAACCGCACCCTCTCCCGGCTTACTGTATACGTAGATATGGCCGTTATGCTTTTGGACAATTCCATGCACCACTGACAGCCCGAGGCCCGTGCCCTTGCCCGTCGTCTTTGTGGTAAAATAGGGTTCAAAGATTTTTTCAATGTGCTCAGAATCCATACCTTCACCCGTATCACTTACTTCAAGCTCAACATAGGGACCCGACCTGAAATCAGGCCAATCTGGGAAATCTCCGCTATCCAGCATCTTATGACTCAACTGCACGCCTAAGATACCCCCTTTGTCCAGCATGGATTGATAGGCATTGGTGCACAGGTTCATCATAACCTGATGAACCTGGGTGGCATCGCCGAAAATATTAGGGCATTCCTCCTCAATCTTCTGCCTGATTTCAATGGTGGAAGGAATGGAGGCACGCAGGAGCTTGAGTGCCTCCTTGACGATGGACTGAACGTGAAGGAGATCGAACTTCTGTTCGCCACTCCTGCTGAAGGAAAGAATCTGCTGGACCAATTTTTTGGCCCTGTCACCGGCTTTCAATATCTGCTCAACATCTGATCTCTCCTGGGAGCCAGGGGCAAGTCGTTCCTCCAGGAGCTGGGAGAACCCGATAATGGCGGAAAGGATATTGTTAAAATCATGGGCAATACCCCCGGCCAGGGTGCCGATGGCCTCCAGCTTCTGGGTCTGGCGCAGTTGTTTTTCCAGGGATTTCTGCTCGGTAATATCCTTGACAAAGTGGGCAACCCCCTTTATGTCTCCGGCCTCATTGAGAATAGGTGTGCCCGAAACAATAAAGGTTTTCCGCATTACTTCATGCACGATTTCACAGCTATGGGGCGTAGCGTCAGCCAGGGTTTCAACCACAGGACAGCCGGGGCAGGGTTCATCAGCCCCCTCGAACATCTCATAGCAATAATGGCCGACAACCTCGGAAAGATCTTTTTGAAACAGCTTGAGTCCGGCCGCATTAATCTGGTTAATGCGCATATCCTTGTCCTGCAGGATGACGACAGCATCGATGGAGTCAAAGGTCTTTTCCCATTCCTGTCTGGCCTGGCGTATCCTCTCCTCGGCCTCGACCCGGGCGGTCACATCGCGAAGGACAGCAATGACACCAATAATCTCGTCCGCTTCATCCACGAGGGGGGTAAAGGCGACATGGCAGAGGATGGTTGAGCCGTCTTTTTTAATAAAATGGGTCTGGGCCGAAATAGACTGTTCTAGATGTTCACCCCTTTGGCAGATCTTTTCATGTATCTTCTCATGGGATATTTTATCAGGAAACAGGGAGCATAATTCCCGGCCGACAACCTCGCCAAGCTCCAACCCCAGCTGATTGCGCAGGGCCGGCTGATTGCCATCCTCCACCTCCCACTTGGTATTCAGCACCAGGATCACATCCTCCATACTGGAGAACAGGACGCGGTATTTTTCTTCCCTGGCGGCAAGATCATTCTTTGTTTTTTCAAGCTCCCGCACCTTGATCTGCAGCCTGGCCGTCACCATGGAGGCATACTTTTCAAAAAACTCCTCATTTTTCGCAGATATTCTTCCTCCTCCGTTCTTCTCCTTGCTCAGACTGGCCAGTATATCCTCAACCCCCTGCCAGAACACATCCGGCACCATGGGCTTGACCAGGAACCCGTCAGCCCCGAGGGACAGGGCCATCTCCTGTTCATTGTCACCGGTATACACGGAGGAGTAGACAATGAAGGGAGTATCCTGACACAGGTTGTTCTCTTTCAACCTCTTCAGCAACCCGAAACCATCGAGAACAGGCATGAGCAGATCGGAGATGATGAGATCCGGACATTCCTGCTGCACAAGGGCCAAGGCCTCCTCACCGTTGGCCGCCTCAAGAACCTCATGCCCCCTCCTTTCGATGTTATAGCGCAGGAGTCTGCGGTCATCCATCAGGTCTTCTACGATAAGAATTTTCATGATTCTGCCTTTCAACAAGTTTACAGTTGCCAGTTTACAGTTCGTGGATGTTGACGTTATCTGATTCGTTTTACTTTGAACCGTAACCCGTAACCCCATACTTCACGCTGAAACTGGGCACTAATTATGTACGCCTTTGCCCCTTTCTGCCTTCCAACAAGTTTACAGTTGCCAGTTTACAGTTTACAGTTCGTGGATGTTGACGTTATCTGATTCATTTTACCTTGAACCGTAAACTGGCAACCGTAAACCGTAAACTTCACGTTCACGTTCCCGCTGAAACTAGGCATAACCATATACGCCTTTCTTCTTTCTGCTTTACCCCTACTCTGAATCCCCGATAATCTTGTGAATCTCAGCCATAATGGTCAGAGGATCATAGGGTTTCTCAATATAGCCGTTGCAGCCCGCATCTATGGCCTTTTGCCGATCCCCCTTCTGGGCATAGGAGGTGACGGCGATGATGGGAATAGCCCTGCCCTCCCCGGCATCCTGGAGCTGTCTGGCCGCTTCCATGCCGGTGATCCCGGGCAGTTGAATATCCATGAGAATGAAACAGGGGTGTTCACTTCTGGCCATCTCGACCCCCTCTTCCCCGCTGGTGGCGGCAATGACCTCATAGCCGCCCCTGGTCAAAACATAGGTGATGAGACGCAGGTTCTCGGGATTATCCTCAACAACCAATACCTTTTTCATTTTTCAATCCTCATGGGTAATATTACACGAAATGTACTGCCTTTACCAAAGATACTCTGCATATCCACCTCACCATCCAGAATTTCTCTGGTTATCTTTTTACACAGGTAGAGACCGAGACCGGTGCCGGGATAGACCGAGGTGCCGGAATCATGGAGGCGGCTGAACGGCTTAAAGAGTTTGCCCTGGTTCGACTCTGCAATGCCGAGACCGGTATCCCTCACCATAATTGCAATACGATCCCCATCCTCCAACTGTTCAACACTCAACGACACCTCCCCTTTGTCCGTAAACTTAATGCCGTTACTCAAGAAATTTATAAGGATCTGCAGAAGCCGGCGGCGGTCTGTGTGCATGGGGACAGGATCGCCAATATCAGGGAGCACCAGGGACAACCCCTTGTCTTCGGCTGATTTGCGGAGGAACTCAGCCGCCTCAGCGAGGAGTTCAGCCAGATCGAAACTCTCAACCTGGGCTTCGAGGGTGCCGGCCTCAATCTTGCTGATATCGATGACATCGTTGATCAGGGAGAGCAAATGCTGGCCGGAGCGGAGGATACTCCCCATATTCAACTTCTGCTCATCATTGAGGGGGCCGAGCCATTCGTCCAGAAGGATGGAGGAAAAACCGATAACCGAGTTGAGGGGGGTGCGCAGCTCATGGCTCATGGAGGCGATGAACATGGATTTGATGCGGTCAACATCCTGGAGCTTTATATTGGCCGCCTCCAGCGCCTCTCTGGCCGCAGTCATGTCATCAAGCATATTGAGCAGGGCATTCTGGGTCTCATCCAGGTCAAGGGTGCGTTCCAATACCTGCTCCTCCAGGTGGAGACGGTATTTCTCAAGCTTTGCATCAGCCTCTTTGCGTTCGGTGATGTCGTGGACACTGCCCACCGCCCGCACGGGTTTGCCCTGGGGGTCAAATTCAACCTCGGCCTTTTCATTGAGCCAGCGCACCAGACCATCCACCAGCATGCGGTGGTCGATATCGTAGGGTTCTCCGTGCAGGGCCGCCTGCCACGCCCTATCCACCTGCTCCCGATCATCAGGGTGGATAATGGCCAAAAAATCATCATAGTTCACAGCTGTTCCCTCGGCAATGTTGAACAGCCGGTAGGCCTCAGGCGACCAGTGGACAACATTGCTCTCCAAATCAAACTGCCAACTCCCCACATGGGCGACCTGCTGGGCCCTGGACAGGGCGGCCTCGCTGTCAATGAGTCCCTGCTCTGTCCGGCGTTGCTCGGTGATATCATGCAGGCTCACCACGGCCCCGATGATGACGCCCTCATCATCCTTCAGGGGGCGACCATTGGCCAGCAGCAGCCGTGGTTTGCCTTTTTTGGGGGCAATCACGAACTCAACGTCGCGGATATCCTCGCCCCCCAATGCCCTAAACCGCGGCATCTCCTCTTTTGGCATGGGGGTCACGCCGTCAGCCAGATAGAGCTCATAATGGTCTGCCCATTGCTCCGGGGGGAGATTGCTCTGGGGCAACCCGTAGAAATTCTCACTGGCCCGGTTAAAATGGGTCAGAATTCCGTCACCATTACAGGCGATAATGCCGTCCTCAATGGTATCAATGAGGGTATCTAGAAAATCCCGCTCCTGTCCCAGGGCCTTCTCCACCTGCCGCCGTTCGCTCATTTCTTTACTGATTTCCGTAAAGGAGTTCTGCATATTTTCGGTCATCCTGTTCAACATGCACCCCAGGCTGCCGATTTCGTCGCTGCCAGTTTCCGCCACCCGTGTGTGCAGATTACCTTCTGCAATCTGGTGCACGGAGGAGGTCAGCCACTCAAGACGCCTGGAAAGCATGGTGCCAAGCAGAAAGGCGATTCCAGCACCGATCAACAGAATGGGCAGACCAAGCAGCAAGATGTTCCGGCGCAATGCCCGGTTCGTGGTCTCTAGTTCTGTATGGGAGAAGTGAACCGCCAGGGTTCCCATGGTGCCTGCCGGATTGGCAATGATTTGCTGACGCCAGGTTGGTCCGCTGAGTTCCGAAGGGACAAAGGGTTTGCCGATATCAAAATAATCGGTGCTGATCATAATCCGGTTCCGGTGATCGGCCAGAATGATTTTTTTAATGCTGGGATTCCGGCCCAACTCTTCGATGAAGAGCTGGGGTTCGGCATACTCATCGGTGAGCAGACCCCGGCGACAGATGGTAGCGGCAAAGTCAAGCAAAACCGTTTCACGGGCCTGGATGCGGTTTAAAGACCCGGATTCGGTGAGGGCGATGATCACAAACAGCAGCAGGGTCACCATGGAGGCGATCAG
Source organism: Desulfobulbaceae bacterium (assembly GCA_027859235.1). Taxonomy (GTDB): domain Bacteria; phylum Desulfobacterota; class Desulfobulbia; order Desulfobulbales; family SURF-16; genus JAJRUT01. The sequence continues at coordinate 3,478 of JAQIBE010000322.1, read as the reverse complement.
GGTGAAGATAAAGGCCGTAAGCCGGAATCGTTGTGAGTGAAAATTCATCATTGGTGAACTCGTAAGGGCGGAAGATGACCACGAAAAAAAATCGTTATCCAGGGGCTTCTACTGTTATGGGCGGAGAAGGGGGCATACGCTATACCGGACACCCGAAATTTCAGAAACCGCTTTGCGGTTACGCCACAGGATAACGGACTTGCTGCGAGACCCATAAGCCTCTGTCAATAAATAACATGTCCATTTAAATATTGTAATGGCACTCTTTTCAGTACCCCCTTGAGGGGTATAAGGAGCCGCTCATCTCCAGGTAGTGGCGGACAATGTCGTAGTCCTGGTCGGTGACCGGGAGGAAATAGACATCCTTGTCCGTCTTATTGGTCTCGAAAATATGGGCACGGATCCCCGGATCCATGCCACTCAGCCGGGTCTCAAGCAGGGCCCTCCGAATCAGCTCCCGGTCCGCCTCCACCACCCGTTCGTGGACCACGAACAGGGTCTGCTTTATTTCGGGCGAGGTCAGGACGACACGAAAATGCCGCCCACTCCGGGCCTCAAAAAGCCGGAACGCAGGCGGGCCGACAGCGCAGCTGTCGACATCGCCGATCAGGGCCGCCTGCATGCAGGCCTGGTGGGTAGAGAAGTAGCGGATGCTCACATCGTCAAGTTCAATCCCTTCCTGTTGCAGGGCCACCTTGGCCAGATAAGTGACCGCCGCCGTTTTGGGGGGCAGGCCGATCTTCCTGCCGGAAAGGTCCAGGGCGTCTTTCAGGGAACTCTCCGCCGTGACGACAAAGAGTGCAGACAAGGTCTGGGCCCGGACGGCCAGGGGCAGATAACCGGCCGGGGCGGCGACAGTTACGTAATCAAAGGGCTGGACATGGGCGATGTCGTACTCCTGCATCTCCAGGTTTTCCCTGAATTTGGCAAAGGAGGCAGTAGTTTGCAAGTGGATCGGACGGTTGAGGGCCGTTGCCAGTTCCTCCGCGATGGGAGCGAAAGCCCCCTCCAGGGTCGATGGAGCCAGGAAAGGAAAGACCCCGAAACTGTATTCCTTTGCCGGGGAGGAGGGAGAAGCCGCCTCGGCCCCAGCCAGACAGCAGACGGTGGTCGTGAAGAAAAGCAGGTTTACAAGAAAAAACGCGAGCAACCGTTTTTGCAGCAATGTGGTCAGCATGAAAGCTCCTTGAAACATAGCCAGCCTAATTTGATATGCGAGTTTGGGTGGTTGGTCCATATGTCGAAGTCTCCCCTGCACTCGCCGTTCCTGTTCAATGGCTCATTTATCACCGCTTATCTCCAGGTAGTGGCGGACGATGTCGTAGTCCCGATCGGTGACCGGGAGGAAGTAGACCTCCTTTCCCACCGTATTGGTTTTGAAAAACTGGGCACGGAGCCCCGGGTCCACGCCACTCAACCGGGTTTCAAGCAGGGTCCTCCGGATGATCTCCCGCTCAGCGCTTGGCACCCGCTGATGGACTACGAACAGGGCCCCGGGAATTTCCGCCGAGGTGTGGATGGTTCGCAGGGGCTGGCCGGTCTGGTCCTCAAAAAGTCGTTTATTCTTAGGCCCCACGGCGCAGCAGTCGATATCGCCGATGATGAGCGCCTGCAGGCAGGCCCGGGGCGAGGTAAAGTATTTCAATGTCAGATCCCGGCCGATCCGCACCCCTGCCTCGACCAGGGCCGCTTTGTCCAGATAGGTGGTTGCCGCTCTCTTGCGGGCCGTGCCGATTTTCCTGCCGACCAGGTCCCGGACATTGTGCAGAGGGCTTTCCGACTTGACCATAAAGGTCGCATGGAGCCTCTCCGGACGGGTTGCCAGCGGCAGGTAGCCGGCCCCGGCACCGGTGGTTACGTAATCAAAGGGCTGGATATAGGCAATGTCGTACTGCTGCTCCTCCAGGTTGGCCATGAATATCGCGAAGGAAGGGGCGGTTTGATACAGGACACGGTGCTTGAGCGTTGTCGTCAGTTCCGCTGCGATGGGGGAGAACATCCCTTCCTGGCTGGATAAGGGCCAAAAGGGCAAGACCCCGAAACTGTATTCCTGTTCAACCGCTGCCTCATCTGCACCCTGAAGCGGAGTGGCTTCACCCAGAGCGAAGGTCAACAGCAGGACCAGTAACAGAATAGGCCCCTGGCTTTTTCTTAACATAATAATCATGATCCTTCCTCCTCCCCTTATTACTTTTGCCACAGAGATAGCGTATACTTCGATCCACGGAGATAGCGTAGACTTCGAAATACGGAAAAAAATATCGAACCGCAGAATATCGGAGTTTCACAGGTTCACTTACCTCGATATTCATCATTCGCTGTTCGTTATTTCCTTAAGATAACTTCCACACTTCATTATTCGCCATTCATTATTCGCTATTCAATATTCGCTGTTAACTATTCGCTTTTCGCAACCGCTCAATCTCCTCCTTCAGCTCCCGCATCCGCAGCTCACGGCCGACGAACTGCTTGTTGAGCCGCTGCACCTTCTCTTGTCCCTCTGCCATATCCTCCAGCAGGAGCTGCATGGCCTGGCGGGATTTTTCCAGATCGACTGTTCTTTCGAGAACCTTCTCCTCAAGGGTCACGGCCTGGGTGGAGCTCTTCGCAAACATCTGGGCGTTATCCAGGCCAATGGCGATCTGGGTAGAGACGGATTCAAGCAGTCCCAGCTGCCTCGCGGACAACTGCTTATCTATGCGGCTGAACAGACAGAGCACCCCGAGGCGTCTGGAACCGACACTGAGTGGGAAGGCGGCATGGTAATGAATATCCTCCCCCCCCTGCAGTTCACATCGAGGAAAACCCTGCACCTCTTGCCGGCTTTCGAGAATAACGGTCTTCTGGGTCCTGGCGCACTCCCCGCAGAGACAGCCTCCCACCTTCACCTTCTGTGGGGTGGGAACCGTACTGACCGATTCAGAGGGCTGCCTGTGCACAACAAGGACAAGAGTGTCGTCCGGTTCTATCAGGCAGATCCCCCCACCTTCCAGGTTGGTGAGGGCCAGCGTTTCATCCAGCATCTTGCCCAGGAGGTCTTTGACGCCAGTGGCGGCAGCAGAAGTAGTAATAATCCGGTTGATGACCCGCAGATCCTCATTGGCATGGTGAAGTTCCTCCTCCCGTTCTTTTTCTTCGCTGATGTCCATGATCATGCCGAAGACATGGGTGACCTTGTTGTCACGCTTTTTCACCTTGGCGCTCATCCTCACCCTGCGGGACTGGCCCTTTGGGGTTATGAGGTCTAGTTCAAGGTCAAAGGGGACACCCTGGCTGATGGCAGTCTGCATGGCCGCATCAAGCTTTTCCCGGTCTGCCGGGCTATAAAAAACAATATCGTTGATGATGGCGTCCGGGGTTTGGTCAGGGGATACGTCATGGATACGGTATGTGCCCTTGGTCCAGGCCATAACCCCTGAGTCGACATCAAGGTTCCAGCCGCCAAGGAGGGTAAGCTCCTGCACCTCATCCAGGAGGT
>JAQIBE010000301.1 GCA_027859235.1 Desulfobulbaceae bacterium | reverse complement strand
GCGACCCCTAACAGGATATACAGTACGGGCTAATCGTCTATAGGCTGCGTGCCACATATGTCAATGGGGCTCGTACTGCGTAATATCTTTTTGAGTCTCTAACTCTTTGATAATATTTGACTTTGTCTTATATGGACATGCAGGTCAATGGAAAAGAGTGTCAGGGTATGGGTTGAGAGAGGTGAGTCAGCAGTGGAAATATGTAGTTTTAGGTGGATTTCTTGAGACTAGCAAAGGCGTTAAGATGTAATGGCAATATTAACCCTTTAACCAGGCCTGCTAATTCACCTTATTCCTGAGTATACGTAAATATTTTCCCTGTATTTTGAAGGGGCCCTAGTGGCTTTCGTGGCCTTGGTGGCCACTGAAACCACCAAGGCCACCTAATCCACCAAAAGCCAAATATGAAGGGCCAAGATTTCCAGTACCAACCTGACACCAAATCACCTGGACAGTAGAGGACCGAAAAAGAAAATTTCTTGTTTACCAGATTCGTATCAAGTATATACAGAGCAACAAACCGCCCCTATAGCTCAGTGGATAGAGCATTGGATTCCTAATCCATGTGCGCAAGTTCGATTCTTGCTAGGGGCAAGATTTCCAGCTTCAACCTGATACTCTTTCACGATGACAGGAGCAGGACCGAAAGCCAATCCCCCTACCCCACCGAATTCTCATCAAGCCCATACAGTGCCACCATTTCCTGGCAGACACCTCTTTTACACATCCAGCCCCCAGATATCCCGGGCATACTCCTTAATGGTTCGGTCGCTTGAGAACTTACCCATTCGAGCCACATTATAGATCGCTTTCTGTGTCCATTTTTCGGTTTCGCGGTAATCCTGATCGACCTTATCCTGACAGTCTAAATAGGACTCAAGATCAGCCAGAAGCAGGTACGGATCTTGGGGATCCAGCAGGCTTGCCACGATATCCTTGAAGTAATCTCTATTTCCATGGCAGAAGACACCAGCAGTTAGTGTTTCAAGGATCGCAGCCACATGCGGGTTTTCATCGCAAATTTGCTGGGGTGAGCGGCTAAGATGTATCTTCTCAGATTCGATTTCCTCAGCAGTCATGCCAAAGATATAAATATTCTCAGCCCCCACCTCTTCGCGAATCTCAATATTAGCACCATCCAGCGTGCCGACAGTCAAGGCACCGTTAAGGGCAAACTTCATATTCCCTGTGCCAGATGCCTCAGTACCTGCGGTTGAAATCTGTTCGGAAACATCCGCCCCAGGGATAATAACTTCAGCTCTGGACACATTATAATTTGGGATAAAGACAATCTTCAACTTATCACCAATCCGTGGATCATTATTAACCACATCCGCCACACCATTAATCAGCTCAATAATCAGCTTTGCCTGATAATAGGATGGCGCTGCCTTTCCTGCAAAAATCTTGGTTCTGGCCACAGCAACGGAATCAGGGTCTTCAAGGATACGGAGATAAAGGGAGATACCGTGGAGACAGTTGAGCAATTGTCTCTTGTATTCATGTATGCGCTTGACCTGCACATCAAACATGGATTCAGGATTTACCACCACATTGCACTGCTTCAATATTAACTCGGCAAGCTCACGTTTATTATCATACTTCACCTGCTGCCATTGCTGCTGGAAGGATGGCTGGTTCACAAAAGGTTCTAAGCCTCGCAGCTTATCCAGATCAGTTACCCAGTCATGGCCAATTGAGTCAGAAATAAGTTCAGAAAGACCGGGATTACACTTAAGCAACCAACGGCGCTGGGTGATGCCATTCGTCTTATTATTGAACTTCCATGGATACAACTCATAGAATGCAGGAAAAATTCGAGTCTCCAATAAATGGGTGTGCAGCTCAGCAACACCATTCACGGAATGACTGCCGATAATGGCCAGATGGGCCATACGAACCCGTCTACCATGACCTTCATCAATAATAGAAAGATCCTGCAGCTTGCTTTGATCCCCGGGATAGGCCTCTGCAATCATCTCCAGAAAACGGTGGTTAATTTCATATATAATCTCAAGATGACGGGGAAGAATCCTGCCGAGAAGCTCGACAGGCCAGGTCTCCAAAGCCTCTGGCATGAGGGTATGATTGGTGTAGGCAAAGGTTCTCACCGAGATATACCAGGCATGTTCCCAGCTTAAACCTTCTTTATCCATGAGCAGACGCATGAACTCAGGAATGGCAATGGCAGGATGGGTATCGTTTAATTGAACAGCGACTTTATCCGGGAGAAAATTGAAGGAGGCATGTTTTTTCTTAAAGCGCCGCAGAATATCCTGGAAGGTTGCCGCCACAAAGAAGTACTGCTGCTTTAAACGGAGCTCCTGACCTTTCGGATTATTATCAGCTGGATACAGCACCTTGGAAATGGTTTCTGATGTCACCTTGCTATGAACCGCCTCCAGATAGTTGCCCTGGTTAAATGAATTCAGATCCATTTCACGGGATGATCTTGCTGTCCAGAGCCGCATATTAACAACATGATCGTTATTGAACCCGGGAATCATCATGTCACAGGCCATGGCCATAACATCTTCCGTTTCTACCCATTCACACCGAGAATGTCCGTTGCCATCCAGGTAGCTATTGACCCGTCCGCCATAGTGAACAGGAAAAAGATAATTAGCCCGCTGAAACTCCCACGGACAACCGCCGCGCATCCAGTTGTCAGGGCTTTCCACCTGCTTACCGTCAATGATTTTCTGATAAAATAAGCCATATTCATAGCGAATGCCATACCCATAGGCTGGGATTTTCAAGGTGGCAATTGAGTCGAGAAAACATGAGGCTAATCGCCCCAAGCCCCCATTACCAAGGGCAGCATCTTCTTCGTTCTCACGCACATCTTCTAATTCATACCCCAGTTCATGCACCGCTGCAGAAACTTCGTCAAGCAAGCCAAGATTAATGGCATTATTCCCAAGGGACCTGCCAACCAGGAATTCGAGGGATAAATAATAGACCCTTTTCTGATGCTTATCGTAATACGCCTTCTGGGTACTGATCCATTTCTCCACCAACAAGTCCCGCATGGTATGGGCTAACGCCCGGTACACATCATCGGATCCAGCCCTTTGTGGATCACGCCCTTGATTTGTTAGTAAATGATATTGAATAGATTTTTTTATGTTGCTGATTGTCGCCTTACCGAGCAGAGACTTATAATATTTATCTGCCGCAGCATTAACTTTCTTAGCCATGGGAATCGTCCTTGAGAGATGTAGATGATCACTTTTTATAAAAATAGAGACAGTACAAGTGTACAACTAGTTGTTTTCGCAGGTCAAATAATCAATGGTGAACCGTGTCTTTTTATGGAAGATGAGGTGAAGTTACAAAAGAGAATGAACGAGATAAGACAGCTGCAGGGTGGAATTATAAGGAGAACCCCTTAGCGACCTGCGCAGTTGTAAAAAAATAACATGGCCAAGGAGATGTCCATAGCTGCAGAGGGGGTATCAAGAAATTGCTATAACGGAGTCTGCGCTTGCCCGGAGTCTACGCTTACCTGGTCAACATTCTTAACGGCCCTAAGCCCGTTATTTCAGCGCTCTTGCAAATAGTTGCCGAGCCACTGCAGCGCCTGCTCTTTATCATTCATCTCCCCCACCACATGGAGCTGCTCAACCTCTTCAAGAATCTCTCGGAAAAGCGGGCCTGGCGCAAGTCCTGCCTGGATTAAATCATGACCCGTCAAGAGGGGGGGACCACAGAGCACGGGTTTTACCTTTTCTTCAATGATGGTGTGCATCATCTGGAATAATTCGCCCAACTCCTCCTCCATCCTTTCAGGCTTATTTTCACCCTTTCCGGCAAGGGAGTCTGCCATGGCAACCATGAACAAACCAGGAAGATCATCACCAATGACCTTGGCCAGACGCAGACAGGCTTTCGTTGAAACACCTTCAGCCCGCAGGTTATTACAGAGAAAGAAAGGCCGCATGTGCTGGGAAATGAAAAGGCCAATCTGGCCTGAATCACGATTCGAAAAGGTCAACCGTCTGGCCATTGTCTGAAACAGTCGCGCGCCCTTCTGGTCATGATTATAAAAGGTGATTTTCCCCTGCTCCTCCTTATACGTCATAGTCTTACCAATATCATGACAAAGAGCGGCCCACTTGAGCCAAAGAATACGTCCCGGAACTTTCAGGTATTCTCTGAAGATGTCTGTTGAGTTGGGGAAAAATTGAGCTGGATCACGGACAATCTCATCCATACACCGAAGTGATTCAAGATTATGTGCAAAGACATCAAGATGATGACTGGCCGGTTGCTGCACCCCCTGCCCCTCGGTCAATTCAGTAAGCACCTCAGCAAGCAGCCCGCATTCCGCCATTTGCCTGATAATATCGCCTGCAGCCCCATTCTTCATAATTAAATGCAGCTCATATAAAATCCGTTCCGCAGAAACCTGGCTTATTTGTGATTTATGACTTGCCACACAGGACAAAAATTGCGGATCAAGGACGAATCCCGGTAGAGAGAGCAGCCGAAATCCCCGGATCATCCGTAAGGGGTCATCAGCAACCGCCCTTGCAGAGGTCATGCGAATACATTTCTTGTGCAAATCCTCTCGTCCGCCAAAAGGATCAATGGCATGGGCAAGATCAGAAGAGGTGAGCCAGTCGTCAAGATGCATGCCAATGGAGTTAATGGTAAAATCCCGTTTACCCAGATCCTCTCCAATGGTCTGCGCACCGGATTTAAAGCGGGCAAAATCCACAATTAAGCCTGCATACACAAGGCGCGCAACCTGCTCTTCAGCATCTAATGGAACAAAGGTTGCGCCAATTTCTGCAGCAATATCCCGGCAGAGCGTCAGGCCATTAACTGCAGTGGCAAAATCAATATCAATACAACTACGGCCAAGGCCACGGTCACGAACCGCTCCGCCAACGACATAGAGATCGATATTCATCCTGTGGACGATACGCTGTATAGTGGTGACAAGGTTGTGCATGGGGACTAATGTATACATTTACATACACCGGATAAGGAAACCGCATTCAAAATTATTGCGTGACTTCATGATTTTTTCACCGTACAAAACAATTGTCAATTCGGCAAATGATCAAAACCTTGAGCACCTTATGAAATTACAAACAATACAGATATCTGACATTAAATTTAATGATGATACGTTTTCCCTTACCCCATACCTTGCAGACGCCCCACCGCAAAAACTTGTGCAATCCATTGGCCGAGTCGGCATACTGCACCCGCCAATAGTTGTTGAAATTGCGGACGGAATATACAAAATAGGCTCAGGACGGTTACGGCTCCTGGCTGCTCAGCAGCTTGGCATGGGGTCGTGTAAGTGTAATGTTTTCAAGACAACCGCCCATCCACTTGATGTCTTCAACTATATTTATGAAGAAGCCTCCCACACGAATCTTCCCCTGATCTCTAAAGCAATCTTCCTGAAGAAGGCCGGGCAATGGCTCAGTGACGAAGAACTCGCCCTGAAATTCATGGAGGGCTTCAACCTGCAAGCCAACACCTATCTTGTTAAGAAATTACAGAAACTCGCTGAACTTGAACTCAATATCCAACAGGAACTACTGGAAAACCGTATTGATGAAAAGGTGTGCCATGAGCTGGTTAAACTTGATTTTATTGATCGTATGGGATTATTTGACATTATTGTGAAATTATCGCTCTCAGTGGGGAACCAGCGGAAATTACTGATCTCCTGTCGAGAGATAGCCATTCGCAACAAAGAAACCATCGCCTCCTTCATTGGCCAGCCCAGCCTAACAACTATACTTACCAACCAGTCGCTAAACACACCGCAAAAGACAGCAAGCTTCATGGCACAACTGCAGGAGCTTCGCTTTCCACGTTTTTCAGCGGCAGAACAAGACTTTAGTGATTTTGTCAGTCACATCCCCCTGCCGAAACACATGACCATTTCCCATTCCCCATCCTTTGAAAAGGATGAACTCTCACTGACTGTAACCTGCGGTTCAAAAGAGGAACTCCTGCACGTCATCGAGCAATTAAAGTAGCCCGAAAAGCTAACAACCAGCTTAAGACATTTATTGAATTATTTGGTTGTTACAAAAAAACAAATAGTTCAAGCCTTGCATACCTCATAAATTATTATTTCCCATACCCATCTCATCCGGGACCATCAACCCTATTCAATAATTCAGCTACTTAACTAAACACCTAAGCAGCATGAATAAGAACGCTGGTTCAGCCAATTTACAGCTAAACCCGCATGCCTAACAACCCCATAAACCCCTACAGTTCGAGTAAAAAAAATCTTAAAACCCTATTATGGTCTTGCATCCTTTTTTTAATTAATGTAGCTTCACTTCCAAGTTAATGAATAGGTATTCACTTTATTATCATCTAAGTAACGACCTGTTTTTCATGGACTTGCCATTTGCACTTGGTATTAGGGGAAAACCCCAAGTCTGGTTAGATAAAATCTATGGAGGATTTAAGTATCCTGAATTCGTATAATAAGTGCATAACCTCTGTAGGTGGCTGGCACTAAAACATCTTTGAGAGAAACAAGACTTAGG
>JAQIBE010000299.1 GCA_027859235.1 Desulfobulbaceae bacterium | reverse complement strand
GATCTGGACATTCGCTGGGACAAAGCACCCTGCCGGTTCTGCGGCACAGGCTGTTCGGTTCTCGTGGGAACCAAGGATGGCCGGATTGTTGCCACCCAGGGCGACCCGGATTCCGCGGTCAACCGCGGCTTAAACTGTATTAAAGGGTATTTCCTCTCCAAGATCATGTACGGCAAGGACAGGCTCAAGACCCCCCTGCTGCGCAAAAGAAACGGCAAGTATGATAAGGAGGGAGAGTTCACCTCTGTCAGTTGGGATGAGGCCTTTGATGTAATGGCCGACAAATTCAAAGCGACCATTAAGGCGAAAGGGCCCGATGCGGTGGGCATGTTTGGTTCAGGCCAATGGACCGTCTTTGAAGGATACGCCGCCTCCAAACTCTTTAAGGGCGGACTGCGCACCAATAACCTTGACCCCAATGCCCGCCACTGTATGGCCTCAGCCGTTGCCGGATTCATCCGCACCTTTGGTTCAGATGAGCCCATGGGCTGCTACGATGACCTTGAATATGCCGACGCCTTTGTCCTCTGGGGTTCCAACATGGCAGAGAATCACCCCATCCTCTGGTCACGCCTCACGGATCGTCGTCTCACCGCACCCCATGTCAAGGTCGCGGTGCTATCCACCTATGAAAATCGCGGATATGCGCTGGCTGACCTGACCCTGACCTTCAAACCCCAAACCGATCTGTACATCCTCAATTACATTGCCAATTACATTGTCCAGAACAATAAAGTCCATGAAGATTTCGTGGCCAAACATTGCACCTTCAAAAGGGGTAATACGGATATTGGTTATGGGCTGCGGCCTGAAGATCCCCGTGAACAGAATGCCAAGAATGCAAAAAATGCGGGCGGAAGTACCGATATATCCTTTTCGGAGTATAAACAACATATTGCCCAATTCACCCTGGAGAAAACATCCAGGGAAACTGGCGTTCCTGAAAAAAATCTGGTGGAACTGGCAAAACTCTACGCCGACCCCAAACGTAAGGTGGTTTCCTACTGGACCATGGGTTTCAACCAGCATACCCGCGGCACCTGGGCCAACAACCTTGTATACAATATCCATCTGCTCACCGGTAAGATTTCCGAACCGGGCAACGGCCCCTTTTCCCTGACGGGTCAGCCATCAGCCTGCGGCACGGCCCGCGAAGTCGGCACCTTTGCCCATCGTCTGCCGGCAGATCTGGTGGTGAAGAACAAGTCACACCGCGACTTCACTGAAAAGGTGTGGAAGTTACCTGCAGGCACGATCTCCGGCAAGGTTGGCTATCACGCCGTATTGCAAAACCGTATGCTCAAAGACGGCAAGCTCAATGCCTACTGGGTCATGTGTAACAATAATATGCAGGCTGGTGCGAACTTTAACGATGAGGCGTATCCAGGCTACCGTAATCCAGATAACTTCATTGTTGTCTCTGACCCCTATCCAACCGTAACCTCCATGGCCGCTGATCTCATGCTCCCCACCGCCATGTGGACGGAGAAGGAAGGGGCCTACGGTAATGCCGAGCGCAGATCACAGTTCTGGCGGCAGCAGGTTGATGCACCGGGGGGGGCCAAGAGTGACCTCTGGCAGCTGGTGGAGTTCTCCAAACGGTTCAAGGTGGAAGAGGTATGGCCCGCCGATCTCATTGCCAAGGCACCACAGTATAAAGGTAAAACCCTGTACGACGTCCTCTTTGCCAACGGCCAGGTCAACCAGTTTCCGAAGCAAAAAGTGACGGACGGGGCCGGGAACACCTATCATAACGACGAGATGGATGATTTCGGCTTCTATCTGCAGAAAGGGTTGTATGAAGAGTACCGTCTCTTTGGGCTGAAGGGCCCCAAGAAGGGCCATGAACTTGGCACCTTCGATAATTACCATAAATCCCGCGGACTGCGCTGGCCTGTTGTGGACGGCAAGGAAACCCTCTGGCGTTACCGTGAGGGGTATGACCCCCATGTTGCCAAGGGGAGCGGCATTCAGTTCTACGGTAACAAGGACAACAAGGCGCGGATCTATGCCCTGCCCTATGAGCCTCCAGCGGAAGTACCGGATAAGGAATATGACCTCTGGCTCTGTACCGGCCGGGTCCTTGAACATTGGCATACCGGCACCATGACCCAACGGGTTCCGGAACTGTACCGCGCCGTTCCCAATGCGGTGCTATTTATGAATCCTGATGACGCGAAAAGCCGCGGGTTGCGCCGCGGGATGACGGCAAAGATATCCACCAGACGCGGGGAGGTCACCGCCACCATTGAAACCAGGGGCCGTAATCGTATGCCTCCTGGCGTTGTCTTTTTTCCATTCTTTGATGCCCGGAGGTTAGCCAACAAACTCACCCTTGACGCCACCTGTCCCATTTCAAAAGAGACAGATTTCAAGAAATGTGCGGCTAAGGTTGAACGGTCCTAGTAAATGGGTAACAACGTGAAATCAGATACCAATACCAATCGCAGGCAGTTCCTGGCCAGCAGTGCAACTGCCGCCTGCGGGGTCGCCCTCTTTGGCTTAAGCGGCTGCACGCCTGACGACGGCGGGGCGGTTCTTCTCAGGCCGCCGGGTGCGGATAAAGACTTCCTCGGTGCCTGCATCCGTTGCGGCCAATGCGTCAGGGCCTGTCCTTATAATACATTGAAACTGGTGGGACTCTTTCAAAGGGGAGGGACCGGCTCACCCCATTATGAACCCCGGCAGATACCCTGTGAAATGTGTGCGGATCTGCCCTGCATCAAGGCTTGCCCCACCGGCGCCCTTGACCCTGAGCTTACTGATGTCAACAAGATCAAGATGGGTGTGGCGGTCCTTGTGGATCAGGAAAACTGCCTCAATTATCTGGGTCTCCGCTGCGGTGTCTGTTATCGCTCCTGTCCGAGCATTGACAAGGCCCTTACCCTCGATGCCCGGCATAATAGACGCAGCGGCAAGCATACCCTGTTCCTGCCCAAGGTTCATTCCAGCCACTGCACAGGATGTGGCAAATGTGAAAAGTCCTGTGTTCTGCCGATAGCCGCCATCAAGGTTCTGCCGCGGTCTCTGGCCAAAGGCAAACTTGGAGAGCATTATCGTCTCGGCTGGGAAGAAAAAGCCAAGAAGGGTGAATCTCTCATCCCTGAAGCGCTGGATCTTCCAGATCGTATGCCCGAGTTCACCCTACCGTCACTTGACGAGGTGAAACCATGAAATACCTCCTGTTACGACGACTCAGTCAGCTGATGATCCTGACCGTATTTCTCCTCGGCCCGTTGGCTGGTATTTGGCTTGTGCAGGGAAGTATGGCGGGTTCAATGACCCTTGAGGTTCTGCCCCTGACAGACCCCCTTGTCCTCCTGCAGACATTTTTTACAGGTCACTCCCCGTCAGCCACAGCCCTGGCAGGGGGTGTCATTGTCCTTGGTTTTTATCTGCTGGTTGGAGGACGGGTATTCTGCTCCTGGGTCTGCCCCATTAACATGATTAATGACGGGGCAGGCTGGATTCGCCAGCGTACCTCCATGGGTGATGGTTCACTGGGAACAACGCTGCGCTACTGGCTTTTAGGCTTCGTGGGCATTCTTGCCTTCACCACCGGGGTCACTGGTTGGGAGGATAGCAACCCTGTCAATATTGTTAGCCGCTCTCTTGTCTTTTTACACTGGCAAGTAATATGGGTCATCCTATCCCTGTTCCTCTTTGGAATACTCCTCAAGGGCGGCTGGTGCCGAATCTGCCCTACGGGGGCGCTCTACTCACTGCTTGGCTATTTGAGTCCATTAAAGGTGAGGAGCAGTAACAGAGAAACGTGTGATCATTGCAATGCCTGCTATCAGGTTTGCCCTGAACCGCAGGTACTGGTCACGCCTCTCAAAAATAGCGCTGGATCTTCGCCTGTCATTCTATCTGGTCAATGTACCAATTGCGGGCGCTGCATTGACGTCTGTCATAAAAATATCTTTAAATTCGGCAGCCGATTTTAAGGCTGCCTCTATAAAAGGAGTTCACCATGAAAAAAAATATCACTAAACTTTTGATTCTCCTCGGACTGGCCTGCATTGCCTTTCCGTCCTATGCGGAAGAGGTGAAATCTCTCCGCGGCACCCGTGACCTTGACGCCGGCTCCGAACCGCCGGAAATCAAACGTCTCATTGCCGATGACCGCCCAATCCCGCGGGACTTTGTGCAGCAGCCCCCCCTTATCCCCCATAAGATCGACGGGTATCACATCGATAAAAACTATAATAAATGTTTGAGCTGTCACAGCTGGACCAATTACAAACAGGCCAAAGCGACGAAAGTTCCTCCCACCCATTTTCAAGACCGGGACGGCAATGAACTGGCTAATTTATCACCAGGACGCTACTTCTGCACCCTGTGCCATGTGTCGCAATTAGATACATCTCCTCTGGTTGGAAATGAATTTGAACCAGTCAAGGCGTTACGTTAAACGATACGAGAAGGAGCAATTCTAATGGATAATACGAAAAAGAAATCCGGCTTCCAGTGGGGTATCTTTATTTTTGGCGGGCTGGCAGGCATTATTGGCGTCTCTCTGTTTCTTGGAGAACTCCATTATTCAGCATCGGAGAAATTCTGTATCTCCTGCCATGAAATGGAAGCCAATGTTTATATGGAATACAAGAATACCAGCCACTACCTTAATAAATCTGGTGTTCGTGCGACCTGCAGCGACTGCCACCTCTCCAACAACCTCCTGGAAAAGGTGGGTCGTAAGGTCAAGGCAGTCAACGAGGTGATTCAGCATTTCAAAGGAACCATTGATACCAGGGAGAAATTCCTGGATCACCGCCTTGAACTTGCGACAAAGGTCTGGGCTGAAATGAAGGCCAACGACTCCCGTGAATGTCGCTCCTGTCACACTGCGGCAAACATGGATTATATGAAACAGTCAAGCCGTGCCATGGCGCAGCATATCCAGGGTGAAGATGCAGGGAAAACCTGTATTGAATGCCATAAAGGTATCGCCCATAGATTACCTGACATGCATACCATTGACCCATCTGCTGTTATTGGTGAAGCCTCTCCGGAGTAGAGCAGCCATCTGCTATTCCTTATAAAAGAAGGGCATGGTCAGTTGCTGACCATGCCCTTCTTTTTTTAGCCACAGAACCCACAGAAAACACGGACAAAAACTTCTGTATTTTCTGTGGATCGAAGTCTACGCTATCTCTGTGGCTAATTGTTTAATTATTAATTTCTTAAAACCCAAGCAGTTAATTGTCGAAGCAATACTAAGGATTGCTGAAATCCCGGGCAATCTCAGCCACCTGGGGATCATCATCATCCACCAGAGGGACAAGCAGCTCAAGACTTTCCTCCGTACCAATGATCCCAAGCAGGGTCACGGCCTCACCGCGAATATAGGCTGGGGTCTCCCTGGCAAGAAGTGGTTTTAAACCTGGCACCGCAAGCACTACCTCTCCCACCCCTGCTGCCCACAATTCCTCAAAAACCAGGACCATACCCATGCGCACCGCAAAACGTTCATCCTTAAGCAGCTCGCCCACCAGATGGTAATAGATCGGTTCCATCTTGAACATGGAGCTGATATTGTCCGCCAGTCCCTGCTCCAAAAAATCCGCAATAACAGCAACCATTTCCTGATCACTGGGCTGAATAGGCTTGTCCACAACTCCTCC
>JAQIBE010000258.1 GCA_027859235.1 Desulfobulbaceae bacterium | reverse complement strand
TGTTGACGTTATCTGATTCATTTTACCTTGAACCGTAAACTGGCAACCGTAAACCGTAAACTTCACAAGGAGTATTATGCGATACATCAATCTGTTCATCCTAGTTATCTCTTGTATTTTAGCCCTGCCAGGATCAACACTGGCGGCAATGGATTTCAGTCAACCCCCACCCTTAAACCTGAAACAACCCCTCAAGGCCATGACATCATCCTTTGACGGCGGACATTTTTTTGTCCTCGGTCAAGACTCGACCCTTTACATTTATACTGCCGATGGTCAAAAGGAAGGGCAGACCAAGGTTGACCCCAGCATGGATATGCTCTCCGCCAGCGGTTTCAAAAGGGGCAACATCCCTGAGTCCATCTTCCTTGCAAGCTCCACCACCGGAGCCATTCAGACAATCACGTATAGTAAGATTGCCGCATTCGACCTCACTGGCAGCCCGTTTATCGGCAACCCGGATGCAAAGGTTGCCGTGGTGATTTTCAGCGACTTCCAATGACCTCACTGCGCCGCAGCAGGGGCGTTACTCGAGCAGGTGCTCGAGCATAATATGGACAGTGTGAAAATCGTTTTTAAAAATTATCCCCTTAATTTTCATAAGATGGCCAGACCTGCGGCCATGGCTGGCATTGCCGCAGCAAACCAGGGGAAATTCTGGGCTTTTCATGACCTGTTGTATGAAAATCACAAGACATTATCAGAGGAAAAATTCAACCAGTTTGCAGAGCAGCTTAAATTGGACATGGTGCAATTCAAGCGTGACATGAAGAGTTCTGCAACCCAGAAAATTCTGCAAAGGGATATTGAGGCGGGCGGAAATGCTGACGTCACCGGCACACCGGCCATCTTCATCAATGGGCGCAAGGTGCAACAACGCTCTCTAGAGGGCATCCAAAAAATGATTGATGCAGAACTAAAGTAACGACAGCCCATGCACATAAAAGACCTGTCCTTCACAAGTAACAATACCGCGCGGCTGCTCTATGGAGATCTCAACCGCAATCTCCATGAGCTTGAGAAAACTGCTCTCGTTACAGTGAAGGCGCGGGGAACCTCCCTCTCCATCCAGGGGGAGGCCCATAATGTCGAACTGGCAGTCCAGACCCTGCAACAGCTCTACAGACTCATTGAAGCCGGCTATCCCGTGTATCCGCAGGATGTGGGTTATGGTGTCCATATCCTGGAGAAAGAACCCCAGGCGGACCTGCAGGACATCTTCCTGGATCAGGTATTTATCACCGCAAGGCAGCGGGTTGTCTCTCCCAAGAGTTTGAGCCAGAAAATCTATATTGACGGCATCCGTAACCATGATATTTCCTTTGGCATCGGCCCTGCCGGCACCGGAAAAACCTACCTTGCCGTGGCCATGGGGATTGCCGCACTTACATCCCATCAGGTGAAATCCATTATTCTCACCCGACCTGCAGTGGAAGCGGGTGAACGCCTCGGTTTTCTGCCGGGTGATCTTTCTGAAAAAATAAATCCTTATTTACGGCCGCTCCTTGATGCCTTATTTGACATGCTCGGCAAACAACGGGCGGAAGAGTTTATGGAACAGGGGATCATTGAGATTGCGCCCCTCGCCTTTATGCGCGGCCGGACGCTTAATAATGGTTTTATAATTCTTGACGAAGCCCAGAACACGACCTATGAACAGATGAAGATGTTCCTCACCCGTCTGGGTTTTAACTCAAAGGCGGTGGTAACAGGCGACATCTCCCAGATTGATCTGCCAACCAATCAGCAATCCGGTCTTGTGGCAGCAGCAAAAATTCTAAAGGATATAAAGGACATTCATTTTTCCACCTTTGACCATGGTGATGTCTTGCGCCACCCGCTGGTACAGTCCGTCATCAAGGCGTATGAAAAGTCGGAACATAAGAAGAGGATTAAAGCATGACGGTTCTCCTGACCAATGATTTTGGCGAAGACGGGTTCTCAACAAGTCTCGTGCTGCAACAGGCCGAAGCCCTGCTTGGTTTAGCCGGCAAAGAAGGCTACGAGCTCTCCCTTCTCCTCACCACTGACTCCGCCATCCAGGAAATCAACGCAGCATGGCGCCATAAGAATAAACCCACCAATGTTCTTTCTTTTCCCATGGATGACGATGAAGATTCCCTGCAGCCCATGCTTGGTGACATCATCATTTCCATTGACACGGCAAAGCGCGAATCCCTTGCGAAACAATACCCGCTGCAAACCTACCTCAGCCGGTTACTGGTCCATGGTTTTGTCCATTTACTCGGCTATGACCATGAAACATCGGCTGAGGCGTACGACGAGATGCTGGCCGTAGAGCAGTATTTTTTACAAAAATTAAATTCAGATGTTCACGAATAACAATCAGTGTTAATCCGTGTCCATCAGTGGTTCTATCAATACAAACGAGGAGTAATATAATGGTCAAACTCGCCATCAATGTCGATCATGTCGCCACATTACGCCAGGCCAGGGGCAATACGGAACCCGATCCCGTTACTGCAGCAGCACTCAGTGAACTTGCAGGCGCGGTGGGCATTGTTGTGCATCTACGTGAAGATCGTCGCCATATGCAGGACCGGGACATCCATATCCTGCGTCAGACCATCCAAACCAAGATGAACCTCGAGATGGCCGCCACCGAGGAGATTATTCAGATTGCCCTCGATATAAAACCTGACATGATCACCCTGGTCCCGGAAAAAAGGCAGGAACTCACCACAGAGGGCGGGCTTGATGTCGTGGCCAACAAGGCAAAACTCAAGGGTTGTATTGACCGCATGACAGAGGCAGGAATTCCCGTGTCATTATTCATTGATCCGGACTCAGACCAGATCAAGGCGTCCAAGGAAATTGGCGCCACCTTCATCGAGATCCACACCGGCCGGTACGCCGATGCCACCTCGGAAGAGGAGGAGGATCAAGAGTTTGACCTTATTGCCGGGGCCGCTGAAGAGGCTTACGAAGAGGGGCTTCGGGTCAATGCCGGACATGGATTAAACTATGTCAATGTCAGTCGGATCGCCGCCCTTGACACCATTGAGGAGTTATCCATCGGTCACGCCATCATGGCCCGGGCCATTTTTACAGGACTCACCCAGGCGGTGCAGGAAATGAAAGCTCTCATTACAGCAGCCAGGCATAGTTTTTAATCTTCACCGCATAACGCACAACAAAAGAGGCTCAGGATTGTTCACCCTGAGCCTCTTTCAGCACAGCCAGATATTACAACCAACCTATCAGAACAGGAAATAAGAACAAAAGGTTATGGATTTTTCTAACCTCAACATTTATGGGTACCTTGAAAAACTAGATATTTTGTTCAAGAACAAGGAGCGGTGAAAATAAAAAGCGCAGCATATTAGTCATATGCGAGAATTTTTCTTTTTACCGTGA
This sequence comes from Desulfobulbaceae bacterium, assembly GCA_027859235.1. Taxonomy (GTDB): domain Bacteria; phylum Desulfobacterota; class Desulfobulbia; order Desulfobulbales; family SURF-16; genus JAJRUT01. The sequence goes on along the minus strand of JAQIBE010000258.1, from coordinate 6,053 downwards.
CGCAGTAATTGGGCAAAAGAGCAGTTTTTCAAGGTGCCCTATAAAACAGCAAAGAAGAACTAACAATTATAAAAGGGGTCAAGTCCGCTTTTGACTTTTGCAGTCAGTTGAGATATTGAGAGTTTATTATGTTCTGACCATTGCGCATAGAATATCCGGGAGCCTGGTATCATGTTATGAATCGCGGCAGGAGGGCTGAAGATATTTTTCAGACCGACGCTGATCGAGAAGCTTTTATTAAGGTTCTGCATGAGACGGCTGAGGGTTGGAATCTTAAACTGTCGGCATACTGCTTGATGTCTGACAGGCTCCAACGACTACGACTTATGGCTTTCGTAAATCTCCTCGAACTGTCTATGTGTATCCTTAAAGGCTTGAAGTATCTTGGGATCAAAATGGTCTGGCATCGTTCTGCCATCGCCTTCGGTTATTATTTTAAAGGTCTTTTCATGATCAAAAGGAAGTTTGTAGGGCCTTCTGCTTCGTAAGGCGTCATACTGGTCGGCCATGTTCATTATCCTCCCTTCAATCGGTATCTCCTCACCCTTTATCCCCTTAGGATAACCGTTCCCGTCCCATCTTTCATGGTGCGTCATCGCAAGCTTTTCTGCCATCTGCAGGAATTCGGATACTGAGCCATGCAGAATTCTTCCGCCCATCGTCGTATGTGTTTTCATAATCGCGAATTCTTCAGAGGTAAGTTTTCCAGGCTTAAGAAGGATGTCAGATGGTATGCCAACCTTACCTATGTCATGCATAGGGCTTGCATAAAAGATGGTCTCCGCGTCTTTTTCCGACCAGCCAAGTTTTTTGGCCATAAAGGAGCAGTAGTAACTGACACGCTTGATATGGGATGCAGTATCTTCATCTTTATATTCTGCAACCAACGTAAGCCTATATATGCTGTCTATATAACCTTCTTTTATCTTGTCCCGCGACTCTATAAGCTGTTTATTGGAGATGACAAGATCATCAACACTCCGCCTAAGCTGCTCAGTCCTCTTTGCAACCTCGCCCTCAAGAATTTCATTATGCTGTTCCAGAAAATCCTCAAACTCTTTGACTCTCAGAAGATTTTTTGCCCTGACGGCAATCTCTGTCTTATCAACAGGCTTTGTGAGAAAATCATTTGCACCTGCCTCAAGGCCCTTGTTCCTTGCTTCCTGGTCCCCAAGTGCTGAGACCATAACCACAGGTATAAATTGAGTGGCAGGGTCTTCACGAAGTTTTCTGCAGGTTTCATATCCGTCCATCTCAGGCATCATGATATCAAGAAAGATCATGTCGGGAGAATATTCTTTGGTCTTCTCCAAGGCCTCACGACCGTTATTTGCCGTTTGAAAATCATAGCCGTAGCTTTGCAATATCATGCCCATCAATTTGAGATTCTTTTCTTCATCATCCACGAGCAGGATTTTCGGTTTTTTGGTTTCTGTCATCTATTCATCCAGGTATTTTCTAACTATATTTATTAAGACTTTCCCGTCTATAGGTTTAGGCACATAATCATCAAATGCTGCCTCATCCATTATTCTCTCACGGTCTCCTTTCATTGCCGAGGCGGTTGTGGCAATTATGGGGCTCTTTGCAGTGGTCGGCTCTGCTCTAAGTATCCTTGTTGCTGCAATGCCGTCCATAACAGGCATCCGTTGGTCCATGAGGATCAGGGCCGGGATATGTTCTTTTGCCAGCATGACAGCTTCCTCGCCGTTTTCCGCCTCAATCGTTTCATATCCACCATTTTGAATCAGCATCCTCATGAGTTTCCGGCTTTGTCCGTCATCATCAACGATAAGAACTTTTTTGCTCACAGGATCACCTTGGTCGGCTTTATTGGTATTGAAAATACAAACTTGCTGCCTTTATCAACCTCGCTCTCAACCCAAATCCAGCCCCCGTGCAGCTCGACAAATTTCTTGCAGAGATTAAGGCCAAGCCCTGTACCGGAATATTTCCTTGATAGAGCCGAATCTATCTGCTGAAATGGCTGAAAGAGCATCTTCTGGTCTTCTTCGGAAATACCAATGCCGGTGTCAGCAACGCAGACTTCAATGAAGTCAGCGGGTTCGGCGTCAAGCGTTATGCGTCCGGCGGCTTTTTCTTCTTCTCGCTGCACTCTCCGCGCACTTACGCGCACGGCGCCCCCATCCGGCGTGAATTTCAGCGCATTGCTCAGCAGATTGAACAATACCTGTTTTATCTTCCTTTCATCCGCAATGATATTGCCTAGTTCTGCTTCAACCTCAGCCGCAACCTTTAGGTTATGCTTCATCGCCTTTTCTTTGAACATAACAAGGCTTCCATCAATTATTTCCTCAAGATTAAATTCGCCCAGTTCAAGTTCCATCTTCCCGGCCTCAACCTTCGCCAGGTCGAGGATGTCATTTATCAGGGAAAGGAGGTGTTTACCGCTTGTGGAGATGTCATTGGCCAACTCTTTCTGCTTATCTGCAATTGGTCCTGCGATGCCATCTTCCAGAATCTCGGAAAACCCTATAATCGAATTCAAAGGGGTTCTCAGTTCATGCGACATGTTGGCAAGAAAGTCGGACTTCGCCCTGTTAGCCGATTCGGCCTCGGATTGTGCCTTCTCGGCATCGCGTGTTCGTTCTGCCAATTGTCTTTGCAGTGTTATTTTATCAGTAACTTCTTCGATTGCCAGAAGGATCAACTGAGAACCGCTTGCCTTTTGCGTGACCCGACGGGCATTGAGCAACATGATTTTATGGCCGATATTTAAAAAATTATGTTCAACTTCATAGTCATCGAACTTGTTATCTTTTGGAAGGATCTCTTCCAGCAACGTCCGCAGCTTGGGAATATCCCATTGTCGGTTTCCGAGGTCATAGATAAGATTACCTATCGTTCCCTGCGGCGTGACCTCGAAGGAATGATAGAAACTCCGGTTGGCTTTGACAACTCTCAGGTCAGAATCCAGCGCCAAAAGGGGTTCACGCACGGTGTCGATGACACTCTCGGAGTATTCGTGGGCTGCATCTTCGGATAGTTTAGTCGCTGCCAGTTCTTTGCGGGTCATTTCAAGGCCGGCCTCTATCTCCCTGCGCTCGGTTACGTCTGCGAAGAAACCCACAATGCATTTCCGACCATTGATGATGGCGCCGACAGCGGCGATGTCCGCATAGAAAACTGTGCCGTCTTTCCGCAGGCACGGACATTCGGGAGACAGCGCCTTCCCTTCGTCCCTCACAGAATCGAACTTGGTCCTGACAAGGTTCAGCGAGTCCGCCGGGTGAATGTCCTCTATATTCAACAGCAGTAACTCTGTCTCTGAATATCCGAACATCCGGCAGGTGGATGGGTTGGCGTAGCTAAACCGCCCCGTTTCAAGATCTACTACCAGGATACCATGGATGCTTTCCTTGAACACTACCCGGTATCTTCCTTCCGACTCCAGCAACGCCTCCTCCGCCCGCTTGCGCTCGGTGATGTCCTCGATGGCCAGCAGGATTATCCTCTCCTTGCCCCACGCTTGTTTAATCTGGCGCCCATTCAGCAGCATGATCCGCCTGCCGATGGTGGTAAAATCGTGTTCAACCTCATAATTATCAAAGGTGGTCTTTTGGGGAAGGATGGTTTCCAGCAGTTCCCGCAGCTTGGGGATATCCCACTGCTTATTGCCCAGGTCATAGATAAGCTGCCCCACGGTCTCCTCAGGTTTTGCCTGGAAAATTTCATAGAAGGAACGGCTGACGGTGACCACCCTTAAATCTTGATCCAGAATGATTAAGGGTTCACGCAAGGTGTTGATGATGTTCTCGGAGTATTCACGGGCTTCATTTTCGGCTATTTGGGTCGCTTCCAATTTTTTCAAAGCAGCGGTCGTGTCAGAGGCCACGATAAGCGCCTGTTCACGGGTGTTCTCCTGCGACCGGATAAACAGGAACAGCAGAATACTTATAACGAGGCCGGACAGGAGAATGCCCAGCGAAAACTGACGTCTATACAAGATTTCAAATGTGGGCAACGAGGTATAATAGAGTGTCCACTGATGGCCGGAGATATCTACGACTCTTTTGTCAACAAAGAGACGTTGCTGGTGCAGAGTCATTGAATACTCATGCGTTCCCTCAGTGCTGTCGTACATCAGGGTGGTTTCCGACATATCCGACCCGTCAAATATTCCGATGTCGATATCCTGAGGGGGCGGGCCTAGAATCTCCTGCATGAGGTCCTTGATCCGAAACGGGCTGTAAACATACCCAAGCAGGGCTGATCTTCTCTCCGTAACAGTGGCGACCGGCATGCCCTTTTTGTAAACAGGAACATACATAAGGAAACCGGATTGGACATCTTTTTCCCCTTCCTGCACCAGCTCCACTTCGCCGGACAGCGTAGTCCTGTCGGTATCTCTGGCCTGCTCCATGGCCGCGTGGCGCACGGGCTCGCTGAACATGTCGTATCCAAAAGCCCTCTGATTGCGCTCATCAAACGGCTCAAGATAAATGATGGCGGTATATTCCTCACGCCTGCCTTCAGGGTGCACTGTATAATGCGGGAATCCCTCGGCCCTGATTTCCGCGATATGGGCCTGCAATTCAGCGAGCCGTATGACCTTGGAAAATCCGAACCCCTGTGTTCCAGGATTAGTGTTCTCTGCCCTGAGGGATTCCACATAGAGGTGCCATTGCTCGCGACTGACTTCCCCCTGAGCTGCTAACAAGGCCACTCCACCGCGAAGGATCGTCCTGTTGGAGTCTATCCCTTTCACGATCTGGGACGTGATTTCATCCGCACGAAGGGTGAAATTTTGGTCGGCCATCTCTTTAAAGTGATTCGAGGAAGCATGCCAGGCATAGAGCGTCGCGAGCAGGCACAGGAACAAAACGATATAGGGCAAAAACTTTCTTTGAAAGAGTATCGTTTTATTTAATGCTGGTGTGTTCATTTCCGCTTTCCGAGAAACCATTTTTTGCTCCATGCCCCTTTGCATCACAACAATCTGCTGTGTCACCACTTTCCCGGACACAAGTTTACACAGCCTTATTGCATTCTCTCAAAAGCCAGCTGGGCCTCATTTCCGTTAGCGGAATGTAGTCGCTGGCGCTTGTAAAATACTTCGAGGTATTCGAAGATTGAACTCCTGGCTTCCTCGCAAGTTTCATAGTCGCAAAGAGGTGGCCCCAGTTGCTTAGACAGGTTAGCAGTAAAAATAAGACCGAGAACCTTCAAGTTTATGCTACCCGTTCAATTAATAGTCCGACGTAGCCGGGCCGAGGCTGTTGCTAATAGACCTCATTTGGAATCTTGTCGTCCAAACTTGTCGTAGGTGCCAACAACTGAGCAAACATATAGAACTTAACCTGAAACCCGTGCATAGCAACCTGTTTAGATAAATAAGTTATCACAGAGGCAATATTTTCACCTAACGCAATATAGACTTCTTACCATTTTCTGGGTTAAGTCAAGTTTTCCTAAAAAATAAAATAGTTACGAGCATAGTACTGTTCCACTACCATCTGCCACCGCAAGCATCCCCCCATCCCAAAAGGGTTACCTTGAAAAAAGCAAACCAATGCACCTTGAGCACAACAAGGCCGGGAAAACCGAAGCCCTCACCGAAAAGCAAGGCCGCTTCATCCTCTGACGACCTGATGTTGACTCCCTCCGAGATCGAATCCTTGCGGAAGCACAAGGACAACTATTGGATCAAGCGCGTGGCAGGTTTGACCACCACTACAATAAGTAGCACTCTCCTGCCACTGTCCGCAGCCACCGGAACCAGGCTGACGAAATCGACCCTAATTGTGTAATCGGATATAGTATTAAGGTAAGGGGCACTCCCTATGACGGCTCCCTTTAGCACCTTCTGCATCAACGTAGCAGGAGAGTATGATCATGGAAAATGCGACAGGAAATACGTGCTAAATCTTAAAGCAAGATCGACCCAGGTGTGGATTGATTACCTCAGACATTCACTGTAGACATCTCAACCGGAGGATAATTTGATATTTTTAGATGTTCGATGTGGCAATCTTAATAGCGAAGAGTAATTGTTAAAAACGATCTTCATTGAGCTTTTTTGGAGTCTTCAA
>JAQIBE010000113.1 GCA_027859235.1 Desulfobulbaceae bacterium | reverse complement strand
CAGGCCATTGTCGTGCAGTTTGGCCGGCCTGTTGGGGAACCGGTAACCGAGGCGGGGCTGCACATGAAACTGCCCTTTGTGCAGGAGGTGCGGCGATTCGAAAAACGCCTGCTCGTCTGGGACGGTGATCCAAACCAGGTTCCCACCAAGGGGCGCGAGTTCATCTGGGTGGATACCACCGCCCGATGGCGGATTGCCGACGCGAAAAAATTTCTGGAGAATGTGGCCAGCGAAGAGGGTGCCCAGTCGCGCTTGAACGATATTCTCGATTCGGTTGTACGCGACCAGGTGTCGAGCAGCGAACTCGTTGAACTCGTGCGCAGTGCATCGTGGAAAGTGCCCGAGGGCGAGGCCCTGAAGGAGATACCAAAGGAGCGCGAAGAGGAGCTTAAAAGGGAGATTGCCCGCGGCAGAGAGGAGATCACCCGAACAATACTGACTGAAGCACAGAAGATTATCCCGCAATACGGCATCGAACTGGTGGATGTACGCATCAAGCGCCTCGACTACGTTGAAAGCGTCCGTGAAAAGGTCTATGAGCGTATGATTTCCGAGCGCAAGCGCATTGCTGCGCAGTTCCGTTCCGAAGGCGAGGGACGCAGCGCCGAGATCCTCGGCACAATGGAAAAAGAGCTGCGCCGGATCCGCTCGACGGCCTACCGCCAGGTGCAGGAGGTCCAAGGCAAAGCCGACGCTGAAGCGACGCAAATCTACGGCCAGGCGTACAATAAAAATCCAGAATTCTATGCCTTTTTGCGCACCCTTGAAAGCTACAAGGAGAAAACGAATGAGAATTCTGTACTGATCCTCACCACGGACAGCGACTTCTATCAATATATCAAGCAGGCGAGCCCCGGGGAAAAAAGCTGGGGTTTTCCATCGAAAGAGACGACAACGACGGAGATAAAGAACTGATGATCCATTTTATTTCATCAACCATGCAATAAATAAAGGAGAACACCCATGAGCGACAGCCTGTAAAAAAATAGATAAAAGGACTTGAATGTGAATCAACCCAAATCAAAGCTCGGCTTCAACGCGACGTGGTCGATGGCCGTTGGCGGTATGGTCGGCGGCGGTATCTTCTCGACCCTCGGCGTGGTTGTCGGAATTGCTGGTGCATGGGCATGGCTCAGCTTCGCAGCCGCGGGGCTCATCGCGCTGGCCGCAGGCTATAGCTACGTTAAGCTCGCCATTCATTATGACGAAGAGGGCGGAGCGTTCACCTTTCTCCGAGAGATCAATGCAGATGGGTTTGCCGGCAGCCTCTCGTGGGTACTCATCGTTGGTTACGTGCTGACAAATGCGGTGTATGCTTTCACCTTCGGGCAGTACCTCGGATATGTTGTGGGTCTCGGGCCATGGTTTCCACGTCTTGCCGGCATTGCCATCATGGCTTTGTTTATTGGGCTAAACCTGCGGGGAGTCGGAGAGGCCGGCGGCGTAGAAGTTTTTCTCGTGTGGTTCAAGCTGGTCGTGCTTGTGGGGTTGGCAGGCTGGGGGCTTGCACAGTGGGATCCACCGATGCTATCGCGGAATGTGCCGGACGCTGGGATCAGTGCAGCGCTGTTCGGGGCGGCGTCCGTGTTCATGGCCTTTGAGGGATTTCAACTGTTGACCTACGATTACAAGGATATCGAGACCCCGCAGAAGACATTGCCTCGCGCAGTGCTGTCGGCAATTGTCATTGTGACCTTAGTCTATATCGTCGTTGCCCTTGGAACGGTCATGTTGATCGGGGCGGACCAGGTCGTGCAGTACAAAGAGGTTGCCCTGGCCATTGCGGGACGCCGAGCGTTCGGAACTGTTGGTCTCGTGGTCGTGACGATTGCAGCGGCGTTTTCCACCGGGTCGGCCATCAATGCCACGCTCTTTGCCACAGCACGTCTTGCGAACAAGGTGGCCGAGGATGGGGAGTTACCGGCCACAATGGATCACAAGAATGCGGCAGGCATACCAGATCGGGCGGTGATCGTGCTAGGGGCAGCGGCAGCAGTACTTGCCGCTGTGGGAACGCTCACCACCCTCGTTGAAGCCGCCAGCCTCACGTTCCTGTTCACGTTTGTCGTCGTGTGCGGACTCGCTTTTTATCAAGGCACAGGCGCGCGGGTCATTACAGGATTTGGTGTGCTGGCCGGAGCCACTGCTTCAGT
>JAQIBE010000022.1 GCA_027859235.1 Desulfobulbaceae bacterium | reverse complement strand
CGCTGGATATTTCAGCGCTGTAGGTCAACCCTGCACAGCCGCCTTCCGTCACCCCGACCCGCAGAAACTGATCTGGGTCGAGCTTGTTGTTGAGCATGGTCTCTGCTTTTTCAGTGATCTTGATATTCATAATATTCTCCATCTTAAAATTTTAAAAGTTATAGTGCAAAATATCGGCAGGAAAGCGGGAAATGTCAAGGTGGTTAGAAAAAATCAAAGGAGAGATTGGCAGAGGGGAATTGAACCGCATCATTCAATTCAATATGCAACAGTGTTAAGCTTGAATTGCTGGGATAACATTTTAATCATTTATTATTTCCCCGGTTTTGGTATCATCTTTCTATAACGAATCGGTGGTGTTCCGCCTTATTGGCGACGTGCAGACCTTATTTTTATGACGATTTGACAGTTCTATTGGCGTCTGTCGGTTTGGGGTTTTAAGCAGCACGCCCCCCTGGACGGTAATTTTTTTTAAGTGGAGACATCTTTTTTGAAAAACAGCATAACAACGCGCCTCCTTACCTATATTCTGCTCTTCTCAGCTATCACCGCCATCGTGCTTACCGCCATGCAACTCTATGCGAATTATCAACGGGATGTGGTCCATCTCAACCAGAAGATTGAATTGATCAGGGTCACCAACTTGGACAGGATGAAGGAATCGCTCCTGCCTTTCAATCAGAAGGATCTGGCTCTTCAGCTTGAGGGGATTCTGCTTGGCTCGGATATCGTCCAGCTAGAGATTAAGGATGCTCAGGGCCGTGTGTTGGCCCAGGCGGGTCTGGCCCCGGTACAGGACGTCCTTACTCATGACTTTCCCATAACTCAGTTGGACCGCGGCCAGCAGAAAAACATCGGAACTCTTCAGATCACAGCCACACTTTCGGGTGTCTACGAACGATTATGGGCGACATGTGTAGTTATTTTTATTTCACAAGCTTTTAACATTTTTCTGCTCTCTCTCTTTCTTCTGCTGGTCTTCCAATGGTTGGTGAATCGCGATGTTGCCAGTCTGATTCATAAAATAAACTCGATTAACCCAGGAGACGGTTCCCAACCTGTTTTTCACGATAATCAGACCATTGTGATTCCTCCTGATACCTGTAGCGAGCTGGTCACCGCCATAACCTCTAAGCAGAAAAAGAGACAGGACACTAATCATGAGCTGCATCTCACGCTGAAGGTCTTAGAGCGTGCCCAGCAGTTAACCAAGATCGGTAACTGGAACTGGGATGTGGTGCGAAATATCACCACCTGGTCCAACGAACTATGCCGAATTACCGGTATAGCGCCTGAAGAGTATGACGGCACGTATGAGATGTACCTGAGCTGTATCCATCCGGAGGATAAAGAGCGATTCCAGGCCTTGACTCAACAGGTAATGACAGAGAAAGGTCCGTATCATGCGGAATACCGAATTGTTCGAAAGAATGACGGGGCAGTACGGTTTGTGCGTGAGGTCGGGCTGGTGACTTTGGACTCGGGCGGGAATCTGAGCAATATCCTGGGTACGATCCAGGATATTACTGAACGTAAAACAACGGAAAAATCCTTGAAGGAGAGTGAGGAACGATTTCGATCCATGGTGCAAAATGTTCCTGGAATCGTGTATCGCTGCGAATTAAAAGCCCCCTGGTATGTGGAGTTTATCAATGAAGAAGTGTATGCCTTAACAGGGTATAGCCAGCGTGATTTTCTAGAAAACCGTATTGGTTTTGGGGAACTTGTCGTTTCCGAGGATTTGCCTCGAGTTGAAAAGGTGGTTGGTGATGGTATTGCTGCGTTCATGCCTTATGAGGTGGAATACCGTCTGAACCATGCCGACGGGAGTATTCGATATTTTCATGAAAAGGGGCGAGGTGTTTACGACGCAGACCGGAAGCCATTATGGCTTGACGGGGTGATTATCGATATCACAGATCGTAAACGTACCGAAGAGGAACAGGCAAAGCTTATGAAGCAGCTCATGCATGCCCAGAAAAACGAGGCCCTCGGCACCCTGGCTGGTGGGATTGCTCATGATTTCAACAATATCCTTGCCGCCATCATGGGATATACCGAACTGGTCCTACTTGATTTGCCGGAAGATGGCCAAAATTATAAAGACCTCAACCAGGTCTATACCGCCTCCAT
>JAQIBE010000092.1 GCA_027859235.1 Desulfobulbaceae bacterium | reverse complement strand
TACTGCGTCACTGTAAAAAGAAAAATTCTCGCATATGACTAATATGCTGCGTGCCCGTAAGGAAATACCCTTGGGGTGCTTTTTATTTTCACCGCTCCTTGTTCTTGAACAGGTAAGCGAGTTTACGAGACTCCGAAATATCTAGTTTTTCAAGGTACCCTTGAGTCCTCTCTCTGAAATAGGTACTTTTTCTGATATAGCAGGGGCTGAAAACCACGCAAAATCAATTTATTGTTATTCTTATTGACAATAAAGGCCTAAAACGCTAATTTCTCCTTTCGTTTATCGCCAATTTAAACACTTCTGTTAGGTTTTATTCACGAGTGTTTAGTTAAATATATAAAAAAATATCAGGAGAAATTGGGATGGGACAGGTCGTACTCGCAATTGCTGAAAGCATTAACATAATGGGTAATAGAAGTGGCGGTGCCATGAAAGAACGTATTCCTGGCCCGGTTCAGGAAATGGCACGTGAAGAAACGGCTGCCGGCGCATCCTATCTGGATCTCAATATTGGACCTGCCCGGAAAGACGGTACGGAGCTCATGCCGTGGATCGTGGGCACTATGGAAGCCGTAACGGATACACCCCTCTGCCTCGATACCACCAATACCGATGCCATGACAGCCGGTTTTAAGGCGATCAAGAATCCTCATAGCGCCATTATGAATTCCATTTCCGCTCAGCCTGAGCGCATGGAAAAATTGATTCCTGTGGCGGCCGAGGTTGGCTGTAATGTCATTGCTCTGTTATGGGGGGCTGACGGCATGCCGCGTGACTCCAACGAGCGTGCGTCCATGTCGGTTGAATTGCTGATGGCGCTCAATGATGCCGGCATCCCCAATGAAAAGATCCTGTTTGATCCCATTGGTACGCCGATCACCCTCGGTTCTGATCAAATCATGGCGGGCCTTGAGTTCATGGAAATGCTCAAGGACATTGCACCAGGTGCAGGTTCCACAGTCGGGCTGTCCAATGTGTCAAATGGCGTTGCCGAGCATCTGCGCAAGCATCTTGATCGTACGTATCTCATCATGCTGATGAAAACTGGTTTGACCACCGCCATTGTGAACTCCTACGATAAAGAGCTCATGGCGATCTGTAAGGGTGAGCGTCAATCTGACGTGGATATGGTTTACGGAATGATGGCAGGCAATGATCCGGATCCATCTACCCTGACCGGGGTTACCCTTGAACATTATAGGACCTATAAGGTGCTGTCCGGTCAGATTCTCTTTAGCGAGTCTTGGCTGGAAGTGTAATATCAGGGGCCATATCGTTTTACTGAAAGGAGCCTTGAAAAAGGCTCCTTTTTTTATGGTTATATGGGCTGTGGGGATTGACGGATGACTGATATACCGACACATCATATGGTTTATGGACATTGTTGCGATTATATTACCGGTGAAAAACTGGTGGATACCGATGATGAACGGATTCGCCAGCAGCTGGCGCGGTATATGGTGGAGGAGCAGGGTTGGGAGAAGCAGGATATTGAGATGCGGCTGCGTATCGAGACCCTTTTCAACCAGCAGTTTGTGACCTCAAAGATAACCATGGTACTGAGTTTGGATGGAGCCCGTTGTCTGATGCTTCGCTATGGGCCGGGATCCCTGGTGACCCGTGAGCGTCCTGCGCTGGCCGCGGCTCGTGTCTTATCCGAAAGAGCTCAGGTTCCTCTGGTTGTGGTGACCAATGGGGTTGATGCGGAACTGCTCGATACCATTACGGGTAAGGTGATCTCCACTGGGATGTCGTCTGTGCCGAGCCGGGCAAAAGTGAAAAAAATGGTTTCCGAACTTTGTTTTGACCCGTATGATGGCAGAAAGCGGGAAGCTGAGTTACGAATTTTAAATGCCTTTGATGTTGAGGTCTGTTGTGCAGGGGGTCCCTGTGCCTTGCCGGGTGTCAAAGAAGGGTAGAGCCTCTGACACGGTTGAGGTTTTAATAGTTTGCACGTATTGTCTGAAACAGATCGTCCATGATTAATTTATTTTGAGGAGTATACCCTGATGGCTGAATGGACAAAGAAAAGCTGGCAGAATTTTGAAGCCCTGCAACAACCGAACTGGCCGGACGCTGAAGCGTATGAGAAGTCGGTCGCAACCATTGCTAAGCTTCCTCCCCTTGTCTTTGCCGGTGAAATCCGTGCCATGAAGAAGGATCTTGCCGCGGCCTCAAGGGGCGATGCCTTTTTGCTCATGGGCGGCGACTGTTCCGAGGATTTTGAAAATTGCACGGCCCCCCATATCCGTGAAACCTTGAAGATTATCCTGCAGATGGCGGTTGTGCTCAGCTATGCCGGCGGCAAGCCCGTGGTCAAGGTCGGCCGTATGGCAGGCCAGTATGCCAAACCGCGCTCAGCAGATCTTGAGACCATTGATGGTGTCTCCCTGCCCAGTTATCGTGGCGATATGGTGAACTCCCCTGCCTTCACGAAAGAGTCACGGACTCCAGACCCTGCTCGTATGGTGCATGGGTATCATCTCTCTGCCGCCACCATGAATATTCTGCGTGCCTTCACCAAGGGCGGTTATGGCTCTTTGGAGCGGGTGCATGCGTGGAATAATGAATTTGTGAAGGCCTCTCCCATGGGCCGCAATTATGAGCGTCTGGGGAAGTCCATTGACCGCGCCTTGAATTTTATGCGGGTGGTGGGTATTGACACGAACACTCCCCAGTTCAATCAGGCCCAGTTTTACACCTCCCACGAGGCGTTGCTCATGGGGTATGAAGAGGCGCTCACCCGCAAGGACTCCATCACCAATGAGTGGTATGACTGTTCTGCCCATATGGTATGGATCGGTGATCGTACCCGTCAGCTTGACGGGGCCCATGTGGAATTTTTAAGCGGTGTTAAAAATCCCATCGGTATGAAGGTCGGGCCGAAGCATGATCTGGATGTGATTTGTCAGCTGGCACGCAAGCTGAACCCTGAGAATGAAGCGGGGCGCTTGACCTTGATCACTCGTTTCGGCAAGGATATTGAACAGCATCTTCCGGGTCTTATCCGCATGGTGAAGCGGGAAGGGCTGGATGTGGTCTGGTGCTGTGACCCTATGCATGGCAATACCTATACCGCTGAAACAGGGCATAAAACCCGTAACTTCAATGATATTCTCCAGGAAATCCAATGTTTCTTTGAGATTCATTGGGCCGAAGGTTCAGTGCCTGGTGGTGTGCATTTTGAAATGACGGGGCAGAACGTCACCGAGTGTACGGGTGGCGGTCGCAATATCATTGCTCAGAATCTGGCTGAAAACTACCAGACCAATTGTGATCCGCGCTTGAATGCGGAACAGTCCCTTGAACTGGCTTTCCAGATTTCAGAGATGATCCGCGGCTAACTGCTGCGCTAGGGTTGTGTGAAAAGGGTCAGCGCCAAAGGTGTTGACCCTTTTTTTATTTCTACCTTCGTGGTAATAGACGTGGGTTAATGTTGTATTTACTCCAAACTATTTTTAAGAAAAGAAAACATGTCTCCACGGGTTACCCTGCTCATACTCCTGCTTATTATTCTGGCCCTGATCATGAAGGAAAACATGACCACGCGGCCGGATCAGCTCTATGTGACCACCACCGGTCAGGTGGAGATGTGTCTGTCCTGTCATACAACGGAAAAGCTTGATGCGGCCCATGATACCAAGGTGCTGGGTTGTTCCTCCTGTCATCTCGGTGACGCCCTGGCCATTGATAAGGTCACAGCCCATAAGGGTATTGTCAAGAACCCCGGTGACCTGCGTGTCGTGGAGAAGACCTGCGGTGTTGAAGGGTGCCACGCCGCTGATGTGAAGAAGGTGAAGAATTCCCTCATGGCCACCAACCGTGGGATTCTGGCAACACTCCTCTACTATTGGGGTGAGGCCCCGGATCAGAATGGCGTGTTCTCGGTGGAACAGCTTCTGGAGAGCGGTGAAAACTCCCTGGCCATTGATTATTATCGTAAGCTCTGCGGCACCTGTCATCTCTGGAAACAAAAGGGTGATCTGCCGGGTTTCTTTGGTGAGAAGGGCGGCGGTTGCACGGCCTGTCATTATCAGAAGGATGAGAATCTCTCCGAGGCGGAGGCCAAGAAGATTCATCCCTTTGTGACCAAGAAGGTGCCGATGAAGAATTGTGTGCGGTGTCATAACCGCAGCGGTCGAATTGGCATCTCCTACACAGGTGTCTATGAATCAGAAAATTACGGAACCCCCTATGAAGATGGGGGGATGAACTCACGGGAGCTGCCCGGCAACCGCTATTATCTTGATATTACAGAAGATATTCATCATGAGAAGGGCATGACATGCATTGATTGTCATACCCGCAATGAAATCATGGGTGACGGCACCATGTACGCCCATTATGAGGACCAGGTGGAAATCCATTGTGCGACATGCCACGCCACAACAGATGTCGGCGTGACCCGCAAGGGAGACAATCTCAATAATGTGGTGGAGAAAGACAGCGGCCATGTGTTGCAGAATAAGATCACGGAACAGGTGCATCCTCTGAAACCGTTAAAGGCCGGGGTGTGTGATTTTGCAGGACATAACCGCATGTCCTGTGATTCCTGCCATTCCTCATGGGTGCCCCAATGTTATGGCTGCCATGTGAAGTATGACCGCAGTGATACCGATCTGGATAAGCTCACCATGACCCAGACTGAGGGGTGGTGGAGCGAGGGCCGTTCCTATATCCGCTATGAACGACCGACTCTGGCGGTATGGGGCAAGAAGGTGGTGATCGTCACCCCTGGCTGCCAGGATATCATTACCCTGCTGGATGAGGATGGTGGTGAGGATAGTCAGTTTAATTCCTTCACCATGGCGGCAATCAGCCCCCACACCACGCAAGCCAAGGGGCGAAGCTGTGTTGAGTGCCATACCAAGACCAAGGTCATGGGCCTCGGTGAAGGGCGGGTGTATCGCGAAGACGGCCAGTGGCAGTTTGCCGGGATTGATCAGGGAGTTGAGACCGCCAAGGGGATGACGCCGCCGCTGGACGCCTTTGTCACCATTGAGGGTGAGCCGCTCCAGCGTGGTTCCCGGGCTGATTTGCGCCCCTTTAACAAGGAAGAGCTGGGTCGAATTTTACGGGTTGGCCTCTGTCTTGAGTGCCATGCCGAGTATGGGGATAAGGCGTGGAAGGGGTATACCTCTGAAACGAACTGTCCGGTTTGGAAGGATGAGGAGGGGTTGAACGTCCAACATTGAACGTTCAACGCTGAACATTGCAGAAGGAAGCACTTCGCTGTCATATAAAAGTACTAGTACCATATTCGATGTTGGACGTCGGAGTCTCACAGGTTCACTTACCTGGACGTTCAATGTTGGAGTCTCGTAACCTCGCTTCCCTGGGCGTTCATTTATCATAAGGTTCCATCATGATTATTAAACCGGTTCAAGCCGCAAGTGATACAGGCCGGGAAACCCTGGCCAACCTCTATAATCGTTTTCAGCTGGCTGATCCAAAATGCCAGGAGATTGTCACGGAGATCATCCATAATGTCCGCAGTCGTGGTGATGATGCGGTGCTGGAGTATTGCCGGAAATTTGATGCACCCATGATGAGTCGTGAGTCCATGCAGGTTACCCAGGCTGAGATGGATCAGGCGTACGACCAGGTGGATAATGCTGTTCTGTCCTCCATTCGTCTCGCCAAAGAACGTATCTGGGCATTTCACGAGCGGGAAAAAGAAGAGTCATGGATGATGACGCGCGTTGACGGCACCATCACCGGCCGCATGGTGCAGCCGGTTGCCTCGGCTGGTCTCTATGTGCCGGGCGGTCAGGGCGGTAAAACCCCTCTAGTCTCTTCGGTGCTTATGAATGGAATTCCTGCAGCCATTGCCGGGGTCAAAAAACGGGTGATGGTGACCCCGCCCGGGGAGGATGGTTCGCTGCATCCTGCCCTGCTGGTGGCAGCCCAGGAAATTGGGATCAGCGAGGTGTATAAAATCGGCAGCGGTTGGGCCATTGCAGCCCTTGCCTTTGGCACGGATACTGTACCCCGCGTTGATGTGATTGTCGGCCCGGGAAACCAGTTTGTGGCTGAGGCCAAACGGCAGGTCATGGGACGGGTAAGGATCGATATGATTGCCGGGCCCTCTGAGGTGCTGATCATTGCCGATGAACAGGCAACTCCTGCCCATTGTGCGGCGGATATGCTGGCCCAGGCCGAGCATGACCCCCAGGCCCTTGCCATCCTGATCACCACAAGTGACAAGGTGGCCGGGGATACAGTGTTGGAACTGGAACGCCAGCTCCCCCTGTTGTCCCGGGAAGATATTGCCCGGAAGTCATTGGCGGACCGCGGTGTTATCATCGTCTGTGATTCCATTGAGCAGGCCATTAACTATGCCAATGATATTGCCATTGAACATTTGGAACTCATGGTGGCCGAACCCTTCCTGCTCCTGGGTAAAATCGAACATGCCGGCGCCATCTTTCTTGGTGATTATTCCCCTGAGGCCTGTGGTGATTATGTCGCAGGCCCCAATCATGTCCTGCCCACCATGGGTACGGCGCGTATTTCGTCCGCCCTGGGGGTTGAAACCTTTTTAAAGAAGTCCTCTATTATTGCCTATTCCAAGGAGGCGTTTCTGGCGGATGCCGTGCATATCCAGCGGTTGGCAAACCTTGAAGGCTTATC
>JAQIBE010000300.1 GCA_027859235.1 Desulfobulbaceae bacterium | reverse complement strand
CCCGGTGGAAATGATGCTGGAGAAGAACATCAGGGTGGGGCTCGGGACCGATGGCGCGGCCTCAAATAACAGCCTTGATCTCTTTTCCGAGATGGACGCCTGTGCCAAGCTTGCCAAGGTCCGCTCCCTTGATCCGGAACACGGCCGGGCCGGCGCGGTGCTGCACATGGGCACGGATGGGGGTGCGGCCTGTATTGGCCTGGATGGACTGGGAACCCTTGAGGAGGGCGCTCTTGCTGATATTGTTCTGCTCGACTCGACCATGGCGAATCTTATTCCGATGTATTCTCCGGATCTCCTGGTTTATAGTGCGCAGGGGAGTAATGTGCACACGGTTATAGTGGATGGAAAACTGGTGGTGGAAGCTCACCGCGTATTGTCCATGGATGTGGATGAGATTATGTGCCGGGTGCAGGAGTTGGCGCAACGGGTCAAGGAACAGGGAGAGTTAGAGCGTGGAAACTGAACAGAATAGGGTATCAAAATGGGCCGTGCACCGCAGGATCTATGACTGGATGCTGCATTGGGCCGATACACCCTACGGCTTTTATGCCCTCATACTCCTTTCTTTTGCTGAATCGAGCTTTTTCCCCATTCCGCCCGATGTCCTGCTGATCGCCCTGGTGATGAGCTGTACCACCCGCTGGAAGCGTTACGCCTTGGCCTGTACACTGGCCTCGGTACTGGGTGGTCTGGCGGGGTATGGCATCGGCGTCTTTGCTTGGGAAACGATGGGGCGCTGGATTGTTGAAAACGTGGCCCATGTGGAGCTTGTTGCTGTGGATGGGCGATTGGACATTGCGCTGCCGCGCTATCTGACGGAAAGTCTCGGCCCTCGTCTGGGCGGCGAATATCTCTTTCAGGTCTATGATGCGTGGAATGCGTGGATTGTCTTTGTCTTTGGACTGACCCCCCTGCCGTATAAATTAACCACCATCACCGCAGGGGTTGCGCGGGTGAATGTCCCGGTATTCCTCGTGGCCTCAATGCTCTCACGCGGTTGTCGGTTTTTCGTGGTGGCGTGGATTTTATCGAAGTGGGGCGAGCCGGCTAAGGTTTTCATCGATAAATACTTCAACCTGCTCTGTATTGTTTTCACGGTTCTTCTGGTGGGCGGGTTTGTGGTCCTGTCATTCATGTAGAAACGATGGTTTGGCTCAGATTTGAGTGGATAAAGGTGTTGACGTTATATCGATATACGGCAAAATTCACCCTTCACCCTTCACCCTTCACCCTTCACCCCTGCCAGCCATGGTCGCCGATGAGGCTCACAAAGCGGACATCGTCAAGGGATTCACGGTGGATCTCTCCCTCGCGTTTTTCCAGCAGAACCAGCTGCTGATTGTCCCGTTCGCCAACGGGAATGATCATTCGGCCATTCTCTGCCAACTGGTCAATGAGGGGTTGGGGGATATCAGGTCCGCCGGCCGTTACAATAATTGCATCGTAGGGTGCATATTGTGACCAGCCGAGGGTGCCGTCATCAACGGTGCAGATTACATTGAGGATATGGAGTTTGTCGAGGGTCTGCCGGGCGTTTACGTGGAGTGATTTGATGCGTTCCACCGTAAAAACACGGTCGGTAAGTCCGGCGATAACGGCGGTCTGATAGCCGCAGCCGGTGCCGATTTCAAGCACTGATTCATCGCCTTTAAGTTCTAAGGCCTGGGTCATGCGGGCCACAACGTAGGGCTTCGAGATGGTCTGTCCTGCGCCGATGGGCAGGGCAACGTCACCGTGCGCCTGGTTCCAGAGGGCGTCCTGGACAAAGAGGTGGCGGGGGACCGAACCCATGGCGTCAAGAACCCGTTGGTCCGTAATCCCACGGGGGATGAGCTGCTCCCGCACCATCCGCATGCGGGATGACTCGTAGCTCATGGGTTATTGCTCAATAGCTTTTTCTGCTATTTCTGATTGCTCGAACTCCTGTTCCGTGGCATGCCGATACTGGCAGTCTGAGACAAGATTGTTTACAAAGGAGACATGAACGACATCATAACTTACCGTGCCGAACAAGAGGTTTACCCCGGCTGTTCGTTTTAAAGGACTTTTTTGCGCTGAATAATAGGTCCACAGTTCACCGGTTGCGGTTTGTTTTTTGACCCTGGGCCGGCCGAGGATATCCATAACGTCTTTGGGCGAATTGCCCTGCTGGACAAGACAGGCATCTGAACTCATATGGCGTACAGGGGAGCTGCAGCCAGGAATAATAGATGCCAGGCAGAAAAAAAGAGAAAAGGTGAGTATTTTTTTAAAAATTTTGGTCATTTGCTTTGTTTTTTTTATATTGTAAGGGTCTGTGGGAAGAAAAAGATGCAATGGCTGTCTATATTGTGGATTGGCCATGGGGAGCATACCCTTTCAAGTAGAGTGATAAATTAGCCTGATGTAGTTAATTTTGCAATAGGGATCCGTACCACCCCTTAACGTTGGTAAATAAGGGAGGTTGTGGGCAATGTAGAATTGATGGGGGGTAAAATGTCAAGAGATTTCCTTGACCGTCATGGTATGGGTGTAATAGATTATGTTGAAGTATCGACCTTTCATAAATGTATAGAGATTTAGGAAAGGGGATGGCTGAAGGGTGTCGCTTCAGCCGCAAACGGTAAAAAAACTGGTTCTTCTGAGCTGGATGCTAATTTGCTCATTGAGTTAGCGAAAAAAAACAATAGGTTTAATCATGCGTTGCCCAAAATGTGAATATATTTCATTCGATAACATAACGAGTTGTTCACAATGTGAAACAGACGTAACCGAGCTTGCCAGTGCTTTGCACGGTACAGGGTTTCAGCCCCTGAACAATTTTTACCTTGGGAAGTTATTGCCTGATTATATGACTGCCCTTGATGTTGCGCCATCAAGCCTCCAGTCTGCTGCCGATGATTTAAATATTAGTGTAGATGATCTGGATACTCTTGGAGATATTGGTGATCTCCCCGGTGAAACAACTGATGTTGATCCTGGTCCTTATGATGAGGATGAAACCATTTCCCTCCACGGTGTAGATGTGCCGGAGATGGATCTATCTGATTTTGACGATGAGCATGGCAATACAGATACGATGGAGATCTCCGCTGAGCAGCTTGATCATCTTGATCTGGTTGATGTTGATGTCACTGATTTTAATCTTGATGATGTTGATTTTGCTGAAGAGGGCCAGGTTGAAGAAAAGACGGAAATTCTCAACGCTGACGGTCTTGATATTGGTGAAGATAAGGATACACCTAAAGTTGACCTTGCTGACATCGATCTCAGCCTTGGTGAAGATGAAGGTGGTAAAGGTGACGAAGCTACAGACCTTGCGGATCTCGATTTAGGCGAGCTGGAGATGGAATCTGATTCTGACAATGATGATGATTTACCTGATTTGAAACTCTGAAAAAACAGTTCGCCAACACGAAAAAAAAGCCTGAAGAGCAATTGCTCTTCAGGCTTTTTTTATGGGAGAGCCCAGAGTTCTCTCTGGGGCAGCCAAGCCCTTGCCTGTATTTCAAGAAGATGGCTTTATAATACGGGGGAGGAGGAATTTCTCTGATAGGTAAATGAGGATGCCCGTGATGATCATCATGAAGGGTATCGGACTGAAATTATGGCCAAAGGAGGAGAGCAGCCGATAGGAGCGCGGGTAGGCCCTTCCGGCCTCAATCTCGTAGGTGTAGGCGGATGTCCGTTGTGCATTTGCTTCGCTTATGGAGATTTCCACCTGCAGCCGTTTTGGCGCAAGTGGGGTTACATTATAACTCACCCCACTGGTCTGGAGCAGCTGTCCCTCCCCCTCTTGCTGATATAGGCGCCAGGACTGTTCTGTCGTGGTCGTCTGGCCTGCATATTCCGCTTGTTCAAGGCTGAGGAGGGCGAGTGGCTCGCTCCCGTCGGGCTTGGAATGTACCACAAGGATGGGGAAATACTCCGGTGCATTTTCTTCGCTATAGACCCTCTGATCCTGAATAGTGGCGGGGGAGGCGAGATAAACGTGGAGGACAAGATAGGTCCCGAAAAAAAATATAAGATAAATGAGTATGGTGCTGGCTCGTATGAGCATCTTCCAACCAGATTTCATGGGCTTTCTCTTAAAGGTTTGGTTCAGTTTTTGCCATATGTTCAAGGGCTTTCTTGTAAACTGGCTGCGCTGTTATGGCAATCTCTAAAAGAAATAGCGGATCCGCATCTCCCCGTTGGTCATTTCCGTATACACGGCCTCCGAGGGTCATGGAGTAACTTCCGTCATCAAGGTTGACGATGGCGGTGACTCCAGGGCTGAAGTCGAGCCAGTCAAAGGGCTCCTTCCGGGTCATAGTTACGGCCGGTCTGCACCCTCCACCAGCTGGAAGAAACGGTCCTGCTCCTCCTCCGGCATACACACCAGTCCTTGCAAGTTTAAAAGATTTATTTGCTGTGTTGCAGTGACCGGTTGCATCCATCCCTATTTGCAATGGGGGGATTACCATTTCAATATTATCCGCTTAGGAAGTGTACAATGGCTATAATGTTATTGTACACTCTTGGTATTAAGGTCGATGTGAGGGGAAGATGTATTCTTGTTAGGTTCACAAGGTAATAATGGGAGAATTTATGCCTTCTTTAGATTTCGAAACAGAAAGACAAAGGTTTCTCAATTACGTCAACGACAATATCGAATTGTTACGGAACGCTGAATCGTCATTTTCGACTCTCATTAAATCACTCCTGGCAACCTCGGCAGAACTATCCGCAGCAACAGTTACCTCTCGGGTGAAAGGTCGAGAAGAGTGCATTAATAAATTCTCAAGAAAATACCAGTCAAAACTCGAAGAAGAAAAGAAAGAGTATGAAATTAGAGATTATGTCACTGATTTAATTGGTATAAGGATTGTATGTCTCTATGAGAAAAACATACAGGAGATAGGGAAAATATTGGTGGATAACCTATGCCTCATTGATTCAACAGACAAATCGAAACTTATTGAACAAACAGAAAATACTTTTGGCTACAAAGGGTTGCATCTCGATTTAAAGCTCGATGCAACAAGAGATACTATGCCAGAATATTTTATTTATAAAGATATCTATTTTGAAGTGCAAATACGCACAATTATCCAAGATGCATGGAGTGTGCTTGATCATAAAATTAAATATAAAAAGTCAATACCACTTGGGTTAAAGAGAAGGATAAATAGTCTCGCTGCCCTTTTTGAGACTGCCGACAGGGAATTTTACAGTATTCGTGAAGAAACAGAAAAACTTGAGAAGATCACAAAGGAAAAAATAAACACAAACAAAGATGAAGAGGGAGCTGAAATATTAAATGTCTTTCATTTTGAAAAAATTGCAGAACAATATTTCCCTGAATTTCATTTTTCCTCACGTAAAATTGACGCCTTGGTTGAGGAAATATTAAAGCAGAAAGAGATTACAGAAGCTGATTTTGAAAAACTCATAAAAGAAAACATAACAACCGTAAATCAATACAAAGAATTTCTTAAAGGGGAACATGTATTGACGCCCTATACAATAATACGACATAGCCTGTACTATGGCGGCAAAGAATCATTTTTCCGCATACTTTATGAATACCAGAGAAAGACCTTTGACAAATGGCTTGAGCAGCAATAAGCAGGTGTGAAAAAATAACATGGCCAACGAGATGTCCATAGCTGCATAAGGGGCCGGAAATAAATTGCTGCAACGGAGTCTGCGCTTACCCGGAGTCTGCGCTTCCATGAGAAGGTATGTCAAGATGTTCGACGTGGCGAACCACATTTCCTTTAAATTCCATAACGTTAGGCTTCCATTCGCACTCAGTTATGAGCCCTG
>JAQIBE010000277.1 GCA_027859235.1 Desulfobulbaceae bacterium | reverse complement strand
AATGCTTTTTTCTTCACGTTCTCTTCCTTTTTAATTCTTATTTACACGGCCGTAGTTGTCTTCAAAGCGGACGATATCATCTTCGCCGAGATAGGAGCCGCTCTGGATCTCAATAAGCTCCAGGGGGATGACGCCGGGGTTTTCCAACCGGTGGTTGACCCCTAAGGGGATAAAGGTGGATTCGTTTTCGCCGACCATGATAACTTTATCACCCTTGGTAACCCGAGCCGTGCCCCTGACCACGATCCAGTGCTCGGCCCGGTGGTGATGCATCTGCAGCGAAAGGATTGAGCCGGGAGTTACGGTGATCAGCTTTACCTGGAACCTGTCGCTCATGGTGATGGACTCGTAAGAGCCCCAGGGCCGATAGACCTTGCGGTGCAGATCGGCCTCGCCTCTGTTTTCCCTTTGCAGCCGGTTGACGATGGCTTTGACATCCTGGACGCGGTCTTTGGCAGCGACCAGCACTGCGTCTGCCGTCTCAACTACAATATAGTCTTTGAGGCCGACGGTTGCCACCATCCGGCTTTCGGCATGGATAAAGGAGTTTTCCGTGTCATGGGCCAGGACATCTCCCCTGAGCACGTTACCATGCGCATCGTGGGCGGCCATTTCCCAGAGGGCAGTCCAGGAGCCGATATCATTCCAGCCGGGGTTTATCGGGACAACCACCCCCTTATCGGTTTTTTCCATGACCGCATAGTCGATGGAATCGCCGGGGCAGGCCGCGAAGTCCTCTTTTTTGATCCTGAGAAAATCAAGATCCTCATAGGCCTGCTCATAGGCCTGCTTGCAGGCATCGGCCATTGCCGGGTGGTGGCTGTTCAGTTCCTCAAGATAGCTGTCTGCCTGAAAGAGAAACATGCCGGAGTTCCACTGGTATTCGCCTGAGTCGACATAGGTCTGGGCGGTTTTCAAATCGGGTTTTTCAACAAACTCGGCAATGCGGAAGGCGGGGAGGATGTCATCGTTTGTCGGCAGCGACTCGCCCCGGCGGATATAGCCATATCCTGTTTCCGGCCCCTGGGGGACAATGCCGAAGGTGATCAGCGCCCCTTCGCAGGCATAGTGGGCACCGCTGGTCAATCCTTGCTGAAAAGCATCGATGTCTGCAATCATATGGTCGGCCGGCAGGATAAGCAGCAGGGCTCCCTCGGGCAGGTGACGCTTGGCATAGAGGGCGGCCAGGGCCACGGCCGGGGCGGTGTTGCGGCCGATCGGTTCCAGGATGATGGCCTCGGGCTTAATATCTGCCTCCCGCAACTGTTCCGCCACCAGGAAACGATATTCTTCGTTGCATATAACCAGCGGCGCTCCCACTTCTGCCATGCCTTGGAGCCGACAGGCTGTCTGCTGGAGCAGGGTATCCTCGCCGGTCAGGGCCAGGAGCTGTTTGGGGTACATCTTGCGGGCAAGCGGCCAGAGCCGGGTGCCGGATCCGCCGCAGAGAATTATTGGGATTATCATATGTTATCTTTGCTCCACCTGATTCGCCGTATGCACTTGTTGCCAGCCATGAGCGATATCTAATGACTTGTTGCAGACCCAAGAGTCAATCCGTGTCAGTTTGCCCTTTGATGATTCGATAAAGTTCAGGAAAAAGGCGAGCAAGATGCCGCCCATGAGGCCAAGGGACTGATTTGGGGTCGGACCAAGCTATCTATTTGATAATTCAACATTTAAATCCAAACAATACGTGTTTTCAGTGCTTAAAAGTACTTTTTTAGGGGCGAAATGGGCATTGTAAGCAGCACCTTGCTCTCTCAGTTCGTAATGGCCACCGACTTCCCTCACCTTTCGCCCCAGGCCTTGCTTGTAGTTTGTCCCTGATTCCATCGACGAAGGCCTCACTTCCTACTGCGATGGCATCTGTCCATTCTGGTTCGCGTCCTTTTACTCGGTTATGATGGATAGCTTCTTCCACCCATTTACGGTGCTCTTTACGCAGTCGTACCAACGTAGCACCGTAGATTGGGTTAGCACAGCGTAACCCAACAATTATTTCGATTAAAAAATAATGCCCCGGTCGCGGAGCGCCTCCACAACAATATTCACACATT
>JAQIBE010000275.1 GCA_027859235.1 Desulfobulbaceae bacterium | reverse complement strand
ATTTACGGCTATTTCTTCTGGAATGAAATCCCCCATCCCCTTGCCCTGGGCGGGGGAGCCTGTCTCCTTTTGGGTGGCTGGATACTGGCCCGGTCAAGAACAACCTCGGCCAGATCCCGACGAGATTAGACCACACCCCATACCCTGATTATTTCATAACCATAGGAATCTCATTTCCCCAACGCAAAAAAGCCCGCGCACCAAAGAGGCACACGGGCTTTCAAACTCTAAACTATTTAAGTAAAGAGCTTATTTAGGGATATATTGGGTCAAGGGACAATTACCACAACCACCCTCTGGCAGATCGCTACCAGTATGGATCTCTTTAACAATGGCCTTCACCGCAATATTAGCCGTGGGGTAGAAGGAATCCACGCCAATCTTGCCCGCCAGACCAGTACGCCTCAGTACAGCCATAACCTGGCCCTTCACACCGGACATAGCAAAGCCGAGACCAGCCGCCCGCACCCGGGCAACAAGCTGAGCAAGGGCTTCTTCACCGGAGGCATCCATCTCGTTGATCCCCTTGGCATCAAGGAGAATATAACGCAGATCTGGATGCTCTGTTCTAAACTTGGCCACCTGCTCATCAAGATAGGAGGCATTGGCAAAGAACAGGGCGCCGTCAAAACGAACAACAGAGATGTGCTTACACCCCTTCAGGCTGCAATACTCCGCGTTCCGTAAGGCTCCAGGATGCTCACTCATGGAAAGTTCCGCAACCACAGGCCGCATGGATTTATACAGGAATACTGCCATGGACAACGCCACACCCACCATAATACCCTTATCAAGATGAGGGGCAAAATACAGGGTAACGCAGAAACTAAGGATAGCAATCACGCCATCATACCACTGTGCCTTCCAGGCATGGGCAAAGCCCTTCACATTCAGCAGACCAATAACCGCCATCATAATAACCGCAGCAAGTGTTGCCTGTGGGAGATGATAGAGCAGAGGGGTGAAGAAGAATAAGGTCAGGACAACCATGAGGGATGTCACAACCGAAGAAATCCCGGAAACCGCACCGGCCTGCAGGTTAACTGCCGAACGGGAGAAAGAACCGGAAACCGCATAGGAACCACCAAAGGAACCGATAATATTACCAAGGCCCTGACCTATAAGTTCCTGATTCGGATCAAGCTTCTGACCAGTTTGTGCCGCCATGGCCTTGGCAATGGCAATGGCTTCCATGAAGCCCAGGAGGGAGATAATAATAGCAGTGGGAAATAACTTCATAAAGGTTTTAAGGCTCAGAAGAGACTCACCAACAACTTCTTTGGTTATCGGATCTCTAACGGTTCCTGGTATGGCAAAGCTCAAGCCCTTAGGAATCTCACCAACAATCGCGCCACCACCCATAATCTTCAAATTTGCTGTATTCAGTGTTTTATTGCCAACCTTCAAACGCCAGGTTCCACCATCGGTGTCAACCCCGACAGCTGCACCCTTGGGATAAAAGGCATACTGAACATTTTCACCTTTACCAGTCTCAGCCGCTTCAAACTTCATCCCGCGTAACTCGGTGCGAGACAGATGGGCATGATGTTTTGCCTGATTCATTTGAGCCGTAAGCAGGGCCACCTTGGCCTCAAGCTGGATCAATTCCATGGATTTACCATGGCCGGCAATCTCAAGCTTCTTCTGTTCATCCACAGCGAGGCCCATTGAAGCGCGCTCATGCCCAAGGGTTTCAATTTCAGCCACGGCATTGTTAAAGACTTCGATCTTATTACTAAAACCATCAAGATTAACCTTGCTCACATCAACATGGGCGTCATTATTAAAGCCCGTCAAAAGAGAAATGACGGTGGTCAACGCAACGGCCACCAAGACATTGGGAATACGGGGATTGATCTTCTTCAAAACCGCCATAATAACCACTGCACCGACACCATACATCAGGGTGGGCAGATGGGTGTAATCCATGGCGGCCTGAGCAACCCGGGCCATGGTCTCGTAATGATGAGGTGCCTTATCAACATAGACACCGAAGAACTTGGAAAACTGCGACGAGGCAATGATGATCGCCGCCGCATTGGTGAAACCGTTAATAACCGGATGGGATAAAAAGTTGACCACCAGACCGAGGCGCAACACGCCAAGGGAAAGCTGGAACAGACCAACCGTTAAGGCCAAAATAATGGAATAGGCAATAAACTGAGGCCCACCGGCTGTGGCGAGCGGCTCAAGGGATGCTGCCGACATGAGGGAGACAACCGCAACCGGCCCTGTGGCCAACTGACGACTGGAACCGAAAAGTGCAGCCACCATGGGTGGCAGGAACGCCGCATACAGGCCATAATAGGCCGGTAAACCAGCAAGCTGAGCATAGGCCATGGACTGTGGAATCAAGACCAGGGCAACGGTAATACCCGCCATCAGATCAATTTTAAATTTTCCACCGTCATAGTCCTTAAACCAATCTAAAAACGGAAATATTTTTGTAAGCATGTTTTTCCTTCCTCTCCCATTTGAACTTTTCCCAAAGTCCAATAAAAATAAATTGATGCTCACTCAGAAACGATTAGTGGTCTCATCACCATGGACGAAATCACCCCTCACTTCTGAACGGGCACCAGAATAATAATCTACAGTAACTTAATAATGCCGGATTCAAGATCATAGAATCCAGCAACAACTTTTAACTTCCCGTCAGCAACCATAGGAGCAAGAACAGGGTCTGAGGTCCGAAGTTGATCCGCAGTCATTCTTGCGATCTCCCGCGCCGCATTATCCGTCAAATCACCCTCCATACCTCGCACCTTGTCAACAGCAGGCTGTATTGCAGGCACTAAACTGGACATGTGTCCTTCGAGCTCTGCTCCCTGTGCCACAGCACCAATGGCGCCGCAACTGGTATGTCCCATGACCATAATAAGAGGGGTATGCAAATGAGCCGCCGCATATTCCAAACTACCCAAGAGCTGATCATTAATGATATTACCTGCTACCCGCACCACAAAGAGATCACCGAGGCCCTGATCAAACAACACCTCCGGTGGTACCCGTGAATCGGCACAGGCAAGTACGGCAGCAAATGGCGCTTGACCATTGCCCAGAAGCACTCTATGTTCGGCATTTTGATTTGGATGCGACACCATGGCATCAACAAAACGCTTATTGCCGTCCATAAGTTTTATTAAGGCTTCATCACAATTTACCCTTTGCGCTTGTCCCATTTTCCTCTCCTAACCTTTGCAACCTGAAATTATGTTAATCAATACAATTGATCACAGCATTATGCTTTAAACTCGTACTTAAAACTCTTTTTCAAGGTAGAAAAAGTTTGGCTAGTCTTAGCGCGAAGGAAGAGAATGTCAAGGGCAAACAACGATTATTCCCCATTTTGACATTTCATTCATAGCCGTTAAAATAGGCGAAACTACCAACACATGAAATTTCCCAGGCACCCAGAATGACTATTGATATTCACACCTTCCTCCCCAGATTACAAAAAGAAGTAGCAACCTACCAGGTTCCAGTGGTTGACCTCATTGGTGTGCAAACCCGTGACCCCTTTAAAGTTCTGGTAGCCACCATACTCTCGGCCCGCACCAAGGACGAAACCACGGCTAAGGCCAGCGCCCGTTTATTCGCAAAAGGGTCTACCCCGGCGGAACTTGCAGCACTCAGTGAGGAAGAACTGCGCCGACTTATTTATCCCGTGGGGTTCTACAAAAACAAGGCGAAATACCTGAGTAAACTCCCCGAAGCCCTTAGCCCCTTTGCCAATAAAGTTCCAGACGAGATGGACGATCTCCTGACCCTGCCCGGGGTGGGACGTAAAACAGCAAACCTGGTGCTGGCGGTGGCCTTTAAAAAACCCGCCATCTGCGTAGACACCCACGTCCACCGCATCATGAACATCTGGGGGTATGTGGACACCAAGACCCCGGAACAAACCGAAAGGGCCCTGCGCAAGAAACTCCCCGGGGAGTATTGGCTTACGGTGAATTCGACCCTTGTCGCCTTTGGCCAGGGAACCTGCAAACCCGTCTCCCCCCATTGTGACCGCTGCCTCCTGCAACCTGAATGCCCGCAGACAGGTGTCACCCCACGCCGCCGTATCACGCAAAAGAAAACACGGTATCTGCGTCTCCTGTCGTGGAACGTCAATGGTATCCGGGCTGCTGAGAAAAAGGGGTTTATTGATCTTATTGAAGGATTGGGGCCAGACGTCTTAGCCCTCCAGGAAACCAAGGCCCACCCCGAGCAATTATCCGACGAGCTCAAAAACATCCAGGGATACGAAGTATATTTCGCCAGCGCCGAGAAAAAGGGGTACTCCGGGGTGGCCATCTACACCAGACACACCCCGCTGCAGGTGATTACCGGCATAGGCCACCCTGAATTTGACAACGAAGGGCGCACCCTCACCCTGGAGTTTGCCACCTACTTCCTTGTCAACTGCTACTTCCCCAACTCCCAGCACGGGCTGAAACGGATGGATTACAAGATAGGCTTCAACGAGGCCGTCCATGGTTTTATTGATGAGCTGGCCACAAGGAAAACCGTGGTTCTCTGTGGTGATCTCAACGTTGCCCACAAGGAAATAGACCTGGCCAACCCCGAAACAAATATGCAGAACCCGGGGTTTACCCCGGAAGAACGGCAATGGATGGATCAGTTCCTCAGCACAAACTATATCGATACCTTCCGCATGTTCAACACTGGACCTGAACACTACTCCTGGTGGAGCTACCGGTTCAATGCGAGGGCGCGGAATATAGGCTGGCGGATTGATTATTTTATTGTTGATGCGAAGAGTACAGACCGGGTGAAATCGGCGGCCATCCTACCCCACATCATGGGCTCAGACCATTGTCCGGTGGAAATGGTCTTAAAACTCTAGGGTCGATTGAGCTAAGCACGAAATCCCCCTCAATCCTCAAGCAACGAAGAGGGCACCGTCTTTTCCCACAACTACTTGCGGCGCACCCAAAAATCAGGATGGAGCATGGCGAGGAAAGGAATGAGCTCCAGACGTCCGACAATCATATTGATGATGAATATGATTTTAGTCAACGGGGAAAGTGTACCAAAACTACCCATGGGCCCGATACTCCCAAAACCAGGGCCGATATTGCCAATGGTGGCTGCGGTTCCCACCAGCCCCACCGTACCGTCACCTTCAATAATCGTAACCATAAGACCTGATATCGTTGCGAGCACCAAATAAAACAGGAGAAATCCAAGAATTTGGCGCTGAACATCATTCGGAACAGATTTATGATCGATCTTAAGGGGAAGCACGGCCTGGGGATGGATAATCTGGCTGATCTCCCGACGCAGATATTTAAACCCGAAGAGGACACGAATAACCTTTACGCCGCCTCCGGCAGACCCGGCACACCCCCCCACCAGCATCATGGTAAAAAGTATCGTCTGGGCCGCCACACTCCACAGGGCAAAATCTGCTGAAGAAAAACCAGCCGTGGTGATGATGGAGATGATCTGAAACAGGCTGTCGCGAATAGAATCTGCGAGACCCGGATTACCGCTGTTAACCAAAACGATACAAAGCAGAATGGCGGCCGTAAGGATAATACCGGCGTAAAAGCGGAACTCTTCATTGCGCAAGAGGGACTTCGGACTGAAGTGGATAAGCAGACGATATTGGAGGGCAAAATTACTCCCGGCCAGAAACATGAAACCGGTGACAACCCAGACCACTGCTGAGTTGCCGTACCCCATGATTGATTGCGGGTGGGGGGAAAACCCGCCGGCCGCCATGGTGGTTAAACTATTACACACCGCATCAAAGAACGGCAAACCGCTGAGCCGGAGACAGATTATTTCCAATACGGTCAACAGGAAATAGACCAGCCACAGCGCCTTCGCCGTCTGAGTGATACGCGGTGTTACCTTTTCCTCGGTGGGGCCGGGGGCCTCGGCAAAAAACATCTGCCGGCCAGCCACCGCAAATTGGGGCAGAATCGCGACAAAGAGGACGATAATCCCCATTCCGCCAAGCCACTGCGTCAGGCTGCGCCAGAAGAAAAAACATTTGGGATAGAGGGAGAAATCAATGAGAATGGTCGCCCCGGTGGTGGTGATGCCGGATACGGACTCAAAATAGGCATCTAACGGGTTCAAGCCGAAGAAGAGATAGGGAACCGCGCCGGCTGCGGCCGTTACGACCCAGGCCAGGGTCACAATGAGCAGCCCTTCGGTTCGGCGCAGGTCATCAAAATTGCGCGACCAGCCCCCATACTTCTGAAACATCAGCCCAAGGGCGACAGAACAGCCGGAGGCCACAACAAACGGCATTATAAACTGTTGTTCGTGGGCCAGGAGAGCAACAATAATGGGCGTGAGCAGGATAATCCCAAAGGCCGTAAGGATGATGCCCAGGGCACCTGCGATATTACTTAACTTCATTGACTGAATTGCTTTTTTATTATTTCGGCATTTTGCGCCATGGTAAAAACTTTAAGCAGATCTCCTGGCTGAATCATGGTCATACCGTTGGGAATGATAATACGCCTTCCCCGTTGAATAACACCAATAATGGCGCTCACGTCAAAATGAATGTCCATAACCCTTGTCTCAACAAAATCATCAGGCAGGGCAATCCGCAGGAGTTCTCCCTGCCCCCCCTCGACGAGCGCCAGGATATCAATATTATGGCGCTGCACACGATTAAGCAATTCGGTTAATGCCGATTCCCGGGGCGACACAACCACATCAATGCCCACCCGTTCAAAGAGATTCATATTCCGAGCATTTTCAACGCGAGTGATGATCCGTTCACAACCCAGCTGTTTAATCATCAGGGAGCAGAGAAGATTCTTTTCATCATTATTCGTTACCATAACCGCAACATCGGACTGGCCGATCATTTCGCCTTCGAGGAGCTCCAGGTCGGTTCCGTTCCCATGCAGGATAAGACTTTTTTTGAGATTATCGGCAAGAAAGAGACAACGGTCCGGGTCCTGCTCAATGAGTTTCACCTTTATCCCGGCCTGTTCCAGTTTTGTGGCCAGGAGAAAGCCGACATTGCCGCCGCCGATCACGGTGGCGGTTTTAATCGGGTTACTCTGCTCGAAGATCCTGGCGGAGAGGAGATCCAGAGCGGGCCCTGTGCCGAGAAAAATGACCTTATCATCGTAGAGAATAACGGTTGAGCCGTCAGGTATAAAGAGCTCATTGTCACGGGTGATCCCGACAATAAGAACATCCGGCGGAAAGGGACAGTCCATCACCTTGATGTTGATCAGGGTGGAATTCTCCTTAATTCGATATTCAAAAAGCTTACCCTGCCCTTCAGCAAAATGTTCCACATCAATGGCATCAGGCACGGAGATAATTCGAAAGATATCCTGGGTCAGCAGATATTGAGGCCAGATGACCACATCGATATCATAGCGCGACTTGTATTTATCGGTCGAATTGAGATTCTTGTACAGCTCTTTGGAGTGGACAAAACAGATGGTCTCCGGGTCGGCAATTTTCTTCACGGTCCAGCAGGCAACAACATTCGCCTCATCGAGACCGGAACAGGCGATGAAGAGATCAATTTTGTCAACATTTCCCTGCTCCAGGGCAGTGACATCAGCACCACTGCCGCTGATAAAACCGATATCAAGATTTGTGAATTTTTCAGGAGGGGATTTTAAGGCATCAATGACCGTGACATTATGGTCTTGACAGAGATGCGTGGCAACCATATGCCCGATCTCAGTAGCCCCGTAAATTAAAATATCCATAAAACCACGTAAGGGAGAGACCCGGCACTACTCTTTTCAAGCTCGCCGCGTAGAAGAACAGAGATTAATAAGTACACTCATCACCATAAAACAAGCAATGAACGCCAATCCAACGCTATATGACTCATGATCCGCAAAAGAGGAAAACCATAATCACACTAATACAATGCTTGTATTAGTGCGATTATGAATATAATCAAGGGAAAAAAATGCAGCCACGCGAGGCTTGTACTATATAACGGAAAACTACAGGGACGGCTTCAAAATAAAAAGCACTCAGATCAATCTGTACAGCAGACCCAATGCGTCCCCAAAATCCCCACTTCCACTTAATAGAAAAAACAATACCAGTCATCACGTTGAGCCGTATTCTTCCTCGTACTATAAATACCATGACCAAGAGTGTTGACGGCAATAAAACCCAGGCCGCCAAAATAATTGGCATAGACCGGGTATCACTATGGCGGAAATTGCAACGATTTGAGAAAAAGGGTTTTGATATTTCCTGATTCCATTCAGCCAAGAAAATACAGGACAAGATTACGGAAAGGCAGAGAGAAAACCGCCAGCAACCTTTTAAGTATTATAACGAAACACTGCATTGCACAGAAGCTACGCTTACAACGAAGAGCTCCTGCTGCATTTCCGCGGCTCCCTTTTTGAAATTAGATTTCAACAGAAGGTACGAGCAAATGAAGCCGAGCCGGGCTTGGCACATCTTACGGCCAATAACCCGGACGGCTTCAAAGTCATAACAACCCAACCCTACTTGAAAAAATTCAGCAACGCATGCAGGGTGGTGAGGGGATGAGGGGGGCACCCGGGGATATAGAGATCCACCGGGATCAAGCTGTTCAGATCACCGACAATTTCAGGACTGCCGTGAAACGGCCCGCCTGAAATGGCACAGGCCCCACTGGCAATGACTACCTTCGGCCCAGGAACCGCTTCCCAGGTCGTCAGGGTTGCCTGACGCATGTTTTCGGATATCGGCCCGGTGACATGGATACCATCTGCATGCCGGGGGGAAGCGACAAACTGAATACCAAAGCGTTGCAAATCAAAGAAAGGCGTATTGAGCACATTGATGTCCGCTTCGCAAGCGTTGCACCCTCCGGCCGAGATCTGCCGCAGCTGCAGAGAACGACCAAAAAGCTTTTTAAAATGTTTTTGGGAGTGTTCAGCCAGGGCCGGCAGATCACCATGGGTGAAGAGATCATCGCGACTGGAGGTTCCCAGCTCAAAATTTTGACTAAATTTAACAAACTGCCCCTCAGACAAGGTCTCGCACAGGCCGCAGAATACACACCGGCCAAGGTCAATCTGCTTGGTCTTGGTATCAATGGCATCCTGCGGGCAGGCAGCTGCACAGCGCTGCACTAAACCATCCGCACATTTCGTGTCGATCTTCGGCAACCCCCGAAACCGCTTATACAGCTCAATTTGAGCTTTGGGGTATTTCGTTGTCCGATGCCCCTGTTCCAATCTATTTTTAATGACTTTTAACATTTTTTTTCCTCAGGAGTCTGAAGACAGGCAGAAGAAGAGGACCCCCCTCCCCCTGAACCCTGTCTCAGAAATACCGTTTATATATCAAACCCGCAGTAAGACAGGTTGAAGCTCTTATTACATAATGGAAATTCAGAAATCCCTTGATCACGCAGGGACAGGGCCAGCCCCGTCCAGTTATGAAAGGATGGGTCTTTAACCTTATAGCGCAGGATTTCACCCTTATCATCGGTGAGAATGCAGTGGGAAACCTCACCGCGCCACCCCTCATTGAGGGAAACCACAAAGGAATCCGCAGCCAGTTTAATCTCCTCAGGGATATAACTTGCCGCCTCTGCACTCCTGTCCAAAAGGGTATTAATCAAAGCGGTGGAATGCATAATTTCTTCCCGCCGAACCGTGGCCCTTGAGCAGACATCACCATCGGTCTTCTCGTTGGTATTGGCCGGCAGATCGCCGTAACATTCGGTGGGAAAGGTCACCCTGGCATCATAGGGCAGACCACAGGCTCGGCCTGCATAACCCACCAGGCCTATTTTTTCGCCATTCTCATGACTCACCGTACCGGCGTTATCAAAACGACCGAGAACACTGGGCGCCGTGAAGATGAGATCACTTACATGAATCACTTCCGGGGTAAGCTCCGCTAATTTCTCCCGGATCAACTGGCGCTGCTCCTCCTGCATCACATGGGTCACACCACCGGGGCGCACAAGACCACGGCCAAAACGGCTGCCGCAGAGGACTTGACTCAGGTTGAGGTATTCACCCCTGATCCGGCCAAAATAGGCGGCCGGAGGATTAAAGGCCACATCAAGACTCAAGGCCCCGAGATCACCAATATGATTGGCAATTCGTTCAAGCTCCAGGGCAATAGTGCGCACGATGGAAGCACCCTCATCCACCTTGAGATCCGCTAAGGACTCAATGGCCTGAGACTGACAGAGACTATGACCAATCGTGGTATCTCCAGCAATGGTTTCCGCAATAATGGGCAGCCGTTTAAAGGGCACCGTTTGCAGGAGTTTTTCTACGCCACGATGCTGATAACCCAGTTGAATTTCCAGATGGAAGACCCTTTCACCGCAGCATTGAAACCGAAAATGACCCGGCTCAATAATCCCGGCATGAACCGGGCCAACCGCTACCTCATGGACGGTCTCGCCTTCCACTTGAAAATAGGGATAGTTGCCCGGGATATCCTGAGTATAATCGTTATCAAAGACATCCTTCTTACCCGTATAATTCTCATGGTAGCGCACCATCTTCAACCAAGGATGCCCTTCGGCCTTAAGGCCGTATTGTTCACCGATCTCCCGCTCAAACATGTGGAATTTTTCCGATTCCGCGGTCAGCGAATCAAAATGATCCGGTCCGTCACAGCCGGCAACGAACAGCTTATCGTTGCGCATGACCGCGAGGAGTTTCATTGCACCCTGATCTTCGTAGGCGAAGAACTGGACAATCTGCCCCCCATTCTCGACAAAATCCACTAATTCCTGACGAAAGACATCAAATTCAAGATGGGGGATATCGGCCCGGTTGAGCCGTTCATTATTTTGTATTTGCAGTAATTTACCCATTGACTCCACCTCCGATTGTGGCGATTGCCGAGAGTATTGTTTGATATAAGCTGTCCGGCAACCAGATGCAGAGGACAATTGAAGTCAGCAGGAGCGCATAAGAAGGTAAGGTCCGTGCCAGGTTTTCTTCCACCAGGATCTCAGGATCATTACATCGAGAAAAACACATCTTGGTGACCAGACGCGACGCCCCGGCAAAGATCAGAACAAGGGCCAGGATAAAGATACTGACCGAGATCATCCTGCCCTGCTGAAAAGCACCCATAATGATGAGGAGCTCACTGATAAAGATACCAAAGGGTGGAAACCCTGAGATTCCGGCAAAACCTGCAAAAAATGCAGTGAAGGTCTTGGGGAAGAGTTTGGCCATATTCCCCGTCTTGTTCACCAACTTACTGCCGTACCCCAGCAGGATATTGCCGGACGAGAGAAAGAGGGATGATTTAATCAGGGAATGATGGATCAGATGGAGCATGGCACCATAGGTGGCTAAGCCGCCAATACCGACACCGAAGGCGATGATGCCCATATTCTCAATACTGGAATAGGCCAGCATCCGCTTATAACCGGTCTGATTAAAGATGAAGATAGCGGCGATGAGCATGGAAAACAGGCCGAAACCGATAAGGATATTAGATGAAAAAGCACCGAGTCCCGCCTGATACATGAGTTGATGGCCGCGATATACACCCAGGAAGGCACAATTGAGAAGCGCACCGGACAGGAGGGCTGAAGCAGGGCTTGGGGCCTCACTATGGGCATCAGGTAGCCAGGTATGCATGGGGGCAAGACCCATCTTGGTTCCGTAACCGATAACCAGAAAGATAAATCCCGCCTTGAGCCAAACCGGATCAAGCTGCTGCGCTACGGTCCCTAAGGACGTAAAGGTGATGGGAACATGCACCCCGCCAAGATCCATGGCGAGCACCACAAAGAAACAACCGAGCAGGGCCAGGGCAATACCCACCGAGCAGATCATTACATATTTCCAGGTGGCCTCGAGGGCTGTTTTGGATCGATGCAGGAAGATCAAGGGGGCACTCATCAGGGTGGTGGCTTCAATGGCAATCCACAAGACAATGAGATGGTCAGCCATGGTCACCATTGACATGGTGGCCAAAAAGAGCAGCGTACAGCCATTATAGATCGGCTCGCTGGAAATTTCAGCCTCACTCATATACGAGATGGCATAGATGGAGATGAACAGAAAGACAAATGAGGTCACCAGCAGGATCAGCATCCCTTCATTGGTCACCGTAAAATATTGAGGCAGGGCCGGAGTAATTTTACCAAGCCAGGCAAAGACCGTTAATTGCAGATGCAATAACGCGGTCACGATCAGGATGCCACGCCCTAACCGAACAGGCAGGAACATGGCGATAATCCCGGTCAATAAGGGAATAAGCATTATAAGTTCTAACATTTTCAAACCTTCTTTTAAATTATCCAGAGAGGACTGCACTACTGCTCAACGCTGAACATTTACCTTTTTTTAATTATCCTTAAGTTGACCCAAAAGGGCCGTATCAACATCGTCATAGGAGGAGTTGATATTATGAACAATAATTCCCATGATCATGATGCCGACCAGTAAATCCAGCAATACGCCAAACTCAACGACATACATAGTATGTGTTTGTTTGGCCAGGGCTGTACCAATCAGATAAATGCCATTTTCCATCATGAGATAGCCGATGACCTGAGTCAACGCCTTATGGCGGCTCATAATAAGGAAGAGACCAGCAGCAAGCGTCGTGATGGCGGCAATCATGAGCAACTCATTTTTCACCGGCAGGGAAATCTGTAACCGGTTGGTGATAAACGCCGCCAGCAGAATAAAAATAAGCCCGGCAAAGAGAGAGGCGTTGTAGCCAATGATGGGCTCAACCTCCAACTTAATTTTGATCTTTTTTACTGCAGCATACATGAAGCCTGGAATAAGGAGACCCTTAATCAAAAGCATGATTTGCAGAAGAATAATAGAACCGGTACTCATCTGTCCATGATGCTCTAAAAAGAATGGAATCAGAGAAACCACAATCCCTTGAAAAGCCATAATTTTCACGAGGGCCCCAAGCCTGTTTGAGCCGAGAGAGAGCAGCACAGACAAGACCGTCATGGTCAGCAGGACATCCCCTACATGGCTAACAGAGACGAGAGCATTGGATAACTGGATCATTGCAGGACCCCCATGGTTAAAATGGTAACAAAAAAGACAAGGATAAATGGTGTCAGGATAAATTTAGGCACAAGATTCATCTTGTAGCGGGCAGTAATAGATTCCACCACACCAACAGTGACGTAAACAAAGATCACCACCGCGTAAAAAAGCAGAGCATTGACGATGACGTTTTCGGAGTGAAAGGGGTCAATAATCCGGGCGAGAAAGCCTGAGTAAAAGAGGAGCTTAAACCAGGCTCCCATTTCAATAAGGGCCAAATCAGGGCCGCTATGGTCAAGGATCATAACCTCATGGATCATGGTGAGCTCAAGATGGGTGGCAGGGTCATCCACCGGAACCCGTGAGTTCTCAGTGAGCATGACAATATACAGCCCCACGACAACCAGAATCAAGAGCGCTCCATATTCACCCATGAGATTCATGGCATGGGGACCGGAAAAGAATTCGTTGAAGCTCAGACTCCCGGTCAACCTAAAGAAGAGGATGAGAATACAGAAGACCGTGGCTTCAGCCAATGTGGAGAAGAATGCCTCACGCGCCGCACCCATGCCTTCAAAGGGTGATGAGGTATCCAGAGCTGCTAAAATCGTAAAGAAGCGCCCAAGCCCCATGAGGTAAAAGAGGATGAGCACATCCCCATGGAATGACAACAGAGGACTCACCTCACCCATGGGGAAGAAGAGCAGCATCATCAGACTGGTGGTAAACCCCACCACCGGCCCCATTTTAAAGACAAAACTGGTGCTGGTTGAATAGACGGACCCCTTTTTAAAGAGCTTGATCGTGGTGTAATAATTAATAAGCAGGGGAGGTCCCTGCTTGCCGGCAAAATAGGCCTTTACCTTCTGGATTACCGCAGGCAAAAGGGGCGCTATCAAGACCGCAAAGCAAAATGATAATATTGATTCCATTGTAATTTCCTTCGTTTTCTTTCAGCTTTTGTGAAAGTTTACGTCATAGAGACATCCAGGACTGAAACTTTCATACTTCGCACTGACCAATTGCGGCCAGGGCCGTTATAAAAAGAGCAATAAGACAATTATAGCGACGATAATATAGCCGATATAAAGCTGAATATTGCCATGCTGAATCCAGCGTAATTTGCCGAGCAAGGTCAGCATCGGCGTAATTAAACGGAGCTGATAATTAGACTCTGCAATATCCACAACCTCTGACTCCCAGGTGGTTTTACCGGGGAATATTTTGCGAATACCCGTGTACACAGTCTTCACCGGCACAAAGGGTTTGAAGAAACCTATCATTTCCGCAGCATAAGAGGTGCCGGTGTATTGCATCCGCACGGTGGGCTGAGTAAAACCACAACCCCAGGTGGGACCAGAACCGATCTCTTTTTTGACATACATCATTTTGCGAAACAGAGAGACGAGCAGCAGCAGACCAATAAATAAGGCGGCGGTCTTGGAGATATGCTGGATGATGACAATAAAACTGTCCGTATTAAAACCCGCAGCAGCAGGGACATCCTGTATCCCCAGGAAGGCCAGACGCACAAAGGGTTCAGGCAGCACACCGATAACCAGGCAGGCCAGCGCCATAATGGACATAACGAAGCCCATGGCAAAGCCCGACTCTTTGGCATTCGCCGCCTGTGCCGTGCGTGGCTCGCCCAGGAAACCGAGCCCCACAACCTTGGTAAAGCAGGCTGTGGCCAAACCACCGATTACAGCGAGGGAAACAATGGCAAGGATGGTCATAATATAGGGCAGATTCTGACTGGAAAGACCTTGAAACGCCCCGTAATAGATGAGGAACTCACCGATAAAACCACTAAAGGGCGGTAGCCCCGAAATAGCCACGGAACCTGCCAGAAACGTCCGGCCGGTGACGGGCATCCGTTTCATGAGACCGCCGAGCTCCTCGATGTTTTTGGTCTTGGCCTTATGCAGCACCGAACCGGCACCCATAAAGAGTAAGGACTTGAAGATGGAATGATTAAAGACATGGAGCAGGGCCCCGGCAAAACCAAAGAAGGCCATGGCTTGATTCTGCTCGGAGACACCCACCATACCAATACCAAGGCCGATGAGGATGATGCCGATATTTTCAACAGAACTGTAGGCCAGGAGCTGTTTGATATCCTGTTTGGCCAAGGCGTAAACCACGCCAAGGATACCGGTCACCATGCCGGTTGCCAGGACAATCTGACCAATAACAGGGGTGGGGGCATCAAGGAGCAGATAGATTCTGAAAATGCCGTAGATTCCCATCTTAATCATCACCCCGGACATAATGGCCGAGACATGGCTCGGAGCCGCAGGGTGGGCCTTGGGCAACCAGATATGTAAGGGAAAGATACCGGCCTTGGAACCAAAACCCAGAAAGGCCAAGATAAAGACAAGCAGCTTGCTTGCATCGGGGATACTGGCAAAGCTTGCAAAGTCAAAACTTCCGGTATGGCGGTAAATCAGGGCAAAGGTGGCGAACAGCAGCATGGCGCCGCCCTGGGCAAAGATGAGGTAGAGATAGCCCGCCTTGCGATTTTCATAGACCTCGTAGTCATACATGACCAGGAAGAAGGAGGACAGGGACATCAGCTCCCAGGCCAGGAGAAAGGTGATCATGTTATCTGCCATAACCACAAGGGCCATGGAGGCCACCAGAACGCTGAAGAAAAAATAGCTGACGCCAACCCTGAGCTTCTTGTCTTTATTCTCAAGATAATGGAAGCTGTACAGCAGGGTCAGAGGTGGAACCAGAAAGATTGGAATCAAAAAGAAAAGCGAAACGCTATCCAACTTAAAGGCCAGAGTGAAGACGTGTAACCAATTATAGGTCACAGCAAGCTCTGCTCCGCCACTGAGCAGCTTCGGTACAGTAAAAAGTAGTCCAATGCCGCAACCGACGGAGGTGGTGGCAATGGCCACCAACTTCATCAGGGTAAATTGCCGGCAAAGGAGCAGTCCTGCAGCCCCTCCGGCAATAATTACGGCCATTGACACAAACAAGGTGTCCATTCATTCTCCTCCCAATATATTTATATCTAAAATTCCGGGGCCGTTCTGGCCCCGGAACCTCTTTAACTCTTGGTTTACAATATAGTCGTCGCCACGGGGGAGCGCCCCACGGCCTGAACGTTCAGCATGGATTATGACATGTCGTGGTGGTTACTTCGGTGAGTGAATATCAAACCG
The DNA here is from genome assembly GCA_027859235.1 of Desulfobulbaceae bacterium. Lineage (GTDB taxonomy): Bacteria > Desulfobacterota > Desulfobulbia > Desulfobulbales > SURF-16 > JAJRUT01. The sequence continues at coordinate 28,074 of JAQIBE010000275.1, read as the reverse complement.
GGGTGCCTTGAGCATTTTAGCAATCTGTTCTTTCAAATCAGCCTGCTCAGGATTTTTACTATCCTGGGCCATGATGAGTTCAAAGAGTCGATCCTGCTCAAGGGGATGGGCATATTCGGCCGGGGTACCGTCTTTCAGTTGAATATGTGCGGCCCACGGCACAAAATAGGTGGTCGCCGGATAGTCGTCATGCTCTGAGATATCAACATTCAAACCGGCGATATAGAGCAGGTTTTTACCCGCGTATTCCGCCCCCCGGCGAATGGATTCCACGGTCCGGGCAAATTCCAATTGAATATTAATCTTGGCAGCCCGCAGGGGTGGATTGCGCGAGGTGACAATGGTGGGCATAAACTCTATCAGATTCCGCTCCAGCAGAATGGCTTCGTCCTTTTCATGAAACTCCTCCCGGAAATAAAAGAGTTCCGAGGTGAGCAGTTCACCGATACTTTCCCCTTCCCCTTTCTTCCAGACATAACCTGTAGCATCGATTTTCTTGCGAAAATCTTCCGAAACCTCATAGGTCTGGCTGGTGCTGATGGCGGCAATGGGTATTATTTTACCGAGGGGATCGGTTTTAACAATACTTTCCAGGTTCAAAACCAGACCGTTCTTGACCGGATGAATATCAAAATCGACAAATGAATTTTTAACCGTAATCAAATGCTGCCCCTTATCATCCAGACTGAGAAAGATCCGCTCCTTGGCAAATTGATACTGCTCCAGATAGGGGGTGATCACATGGGTAATCTTGCCGCAGGAAACCGAGACACAGGTGCCTGCCATCTTGGGCCGGATATAGGTGCCATAGGCTCCTGTACCGGGGTCATAACCCACATGACTGGCCTGAACGATCACGGAATCCTCACCATGGTGGGCATGGGGCCCATGGCGATCCGTGGCAACAATACCACCAACCCGGCCATGGTTAAAAGGAAAGGTGCCAAAATGTTTGGTGAGGAGAATAATCGGCCACCCCTGATTCTCATCGGAACAAAAGGCCCGGGACGGCATAATCAAGCCCTTGCGAAACCCCAGGGTCATACAGAGATTGAAGAGCTTTGGCGCAAATTCGGCGTAGGGTATGGCCAGACCATCAATCTTAAACGGGGCCAATTTGCGGATGATATGGGATTGCTGATAGGAGGTATTCATATTTTGTTATCGCCTGAGTAATAGTATTAAACCGTAGAGATCCTAGTGAAGGCTTGAACTCTCGACGGTAATGCCAAACCAGTAGGCATCAGCTACAGATCCTTGTTGAATTTTAATTTCTTCATAATTATCCCGCCTGTTCATCATAAAAGCTTGCCAGTTCAAGGCCTCTTCCCGGGTTTTAAAAGGGCCTGCCTGGGTGGAAACACCTAAGCCTTTATATTGGGAGGATAATGTATCTTTAACTCCGTCCAGATCTTGCGTGATACCAATGAGAATTTTCATGTTTTCAACTCCTAACTATTAAACGCTTTAAGAAACTGGACTCTCTGTATACAGCACGACAGGACAGTTCAATAATTGTGTCACTTCGGCAAATTTCTTTTGACGCTGGCCTTTCTTTTGCGGCGCGCCTTCCCCTTTCAGGCAGAGAATAATGCAAAAAATATTGCGCCTGTTTCTGGCGTACTCAACGGTTTCGGTGGTGAGCCCCCGGTCATTCAACAAAGGGATATAGGCCACCGGCTCAGTGGAATGAAGCTTGGCTAAATGAGACTTAAAACTTTGCGCGGCAGCAGCAACCGTTACCTTTTTTAAAAGATGAAGAATCTCAAGAGAGGCATCCATCCTTTTGCTCAAGTTGAGACCGTGGAGAATCATCTCCTGGCTCAAAACCGAAGCATTGGTAACGAGGAGCACTTTTTTATTACTTATTGTATTCTGTGCCACGCCGCTCCCTGTTGTCAACTCTTTACGTTCATCTCTGCATCACTCACTGACTCAACTGGACTGCATATCCTGTGCCACTTCAAAAAATGAACTAATCCGTGCTGTTGGGGGATTCACGGCTTTTACCCCCCCCGGACTTTTGTTGCAGAATGCAACGCGAAGCAACATCAAGGGAGCCTACCCCAGAACAGCAGGGTTTCCAGCCGACGTTGCACGAACGAACCTGCTGTTGCAAAATGAAACATATCGTTGTAGGGTGGCTTGGCAGGTGATGAACAGATGTATAAAGATCGTCTTCAGCGGAGAATTATTATGCGGCAACCTGGCGGTATCCGTAGCAAAATAACGTTTTAGTTTTTCCTGGTGCTGACCTTTATGATCGGCAGTTCGGTGATCACCTATGGGATTGTGCGGACGGTGGAGAAAAAGCTTTTCAATATTGAAAAGACGGATGCGTTCCTGGAAAACATCCTTGGAATTCGGATGATAGAAATGAACTTCTTCCTGTACAAAGACCAACAAACCATTGCGAAATGGGCAGCCCACCTGCAGACCGCCACACACCATCTCAACGAAAACGAGCAACTCTTCATTCGGCTCAGCTCACCCTCAGAGATTAACGCAGTACGAAACGCCCTGAACTCCTACACCACAACCTTTAATGAGTTTCAGCAGCATCAGCCCCATACAGCGCTCATAGCTGCAGAAATTCGTACCCATGGCGATCAGCTCACCACCCTTGCCGAAGAACTTATTGTCCGCGAACATCAAACCATCCACCATCTCCTGGGTCTCATTCGCAACTCCCTGATCTTAATGCTCCCGCTTCTGGTTCTGTTGTTCAGCTCTATTGCAGCCTTACTCGGCAGAGGTATTGTCTCTTCATTAAAACAGTTGGAACAACATGCCGCCACCATTGCCACCGGAAATTTTATTGAAGCGCCTTTTACCAGTACCAGTCGCGAGATTAACAGCCTGATCAACGGGTTTAATCAAATGAGCCGGGAATTAAAAGCCCGGCAGCAACAGTTAGTTCGCTCGGAGAAACTGGCCTCACTGGGCACCATGCTCGCTGGCGTTGCCCATGAGTTTAATAACCCCTTATCAAACATATCCAGTTCAGCCCAAATCCTGGCAGAGGAACTCGGTGACCATGATGACTTCTCCCAGGAATTATTGACCCAGATCACCACGGAAACCAGTCGGGCTTCGGCCATTATCAAGACCTTATTATCCTTAGCCCGTGAAGAGAAATTTCACCGGGATCATTATCCACTCAAGCCCCTTTTGCAGGAAATCTTAGATCTGCTGCACGGTCAGGTGAGCAAGGATATTGAGATCCAACTCGCCATTGCCGAGGATCTTCTCATCTTTGCCGACAAGCAAAAAATTCAGCAGGTGTTCATCAATCTCTTAAATAATAGTTGCGATGCCTTGAACGGCACCGGCAAAATCAAGATTCGGGCCTGGCAAAACCAGGCGGGCTTGAAAATATCCATCAGTGACACTGGCCCTGGAATCCCTCGTCAGCTTCACGGAAAAATATTTGATCCCTTTTTCACCACAAAGGACACCGGCCAGGGTTCCGGCCTGGGTCTCTTTATCATCCATGACATTATCGTCCAACACGGCGGTAGCATCAATATTGACAACATGGGCCAGGGAGCGGTCTTTACCATTATCCTGCCAGCCAAGGAGGCGTCATGTCTGACGTAAAAATATTAATTGTTGACGATGAACCTGTTGCCTTAAAAAACCTCGGTCACGTCCTCACGAAAGAAGGGTATCAGGTCACCAGTGCCAAAAGCGGCAAGCAGGCCCTGGCCTATCTGGAGAAGCAGGAATTTGCACTTGTCCTCACCGATCTCCAGATGCCCCAGGTTGACGGCAATCAGGTCTTACAGCGCGTGAAGGGTACGTATCCCAAGACCGAGGTCATTATGATAACCGGGTTTTCCACCATTGATTCTGCAGTGGAATCTCTCAAGGCTGGAGCCTATCATTATATTGCCAAGCCGTTCAAACTTGATCAGGTCCGCAAGGTGGTGCGGGAGGCCATTCAAAAATACCAACTGGTAACTGAAATTGAGCAATTACGCCGGCAGGTCAACCGTACGGAGGCACAACCACAACTCATCACCCATAATCGTCAGATGAAAAGTCTGCTTGATATGGCGCAGCAGATTGCCGCAACCGACACCAATGTCGTTATCAGTGGCGAGTCCGGGACCGGAAAAGAACTCCTGGCTAAATATATTCATAACTGCAGCCCGCGCCATGCTGAAACCATGCTGTCGATCAATTGCGGTGCCTTTAGCGAAGAGCTCTTAACCAACGAATTGTTCGGCCATAAAAAAGGCGCCTTTACCGGGGCTGACAGCGACAAGAAGGGGTTGGTGGAAATGGCTGACGGCGGCACCCTGTTTCTCGATGAGATCACGGAAATGCCCCTCTCCATGCAAGTCAAATTCCTCCGCGTACTCCAGGAACAGGAAGTGATGCAGGTGGGCGGCACCAAACCTGTGCAGGTGAATGTCCGTTTTCTGGCCGCCACAAACCGGGATCTCGACCAAGAGGTGAAGGCGGGTCATTTCAGGCAGGATCTTTTTTATCGGATCAATGTGGTGTCGTTAAAAATCCTGCCCCTTTCCGAACGTAAGGATGATATCCCGCTTCTGGTCCAGTTTTTCCTGGACAGATACAATGCGTCCATGCATAAACAAGTCGAGCAGGTCGCCCCAGAGGTCATAGAGACTCTTGAACGGTATGATTTCCCCGGCAACGTGCGTGAGCTTGAAAATATTATTGAACGGGGGGTTGCCCTGGCCAACAGCTCCACCCTGGGCCTTGGTGAAATCCCCGATGACCTGCGCAGTCTCGATATGCAGACCTTTCGCAAAACGGTGGGAAAATATGCCTCCATGGAAGAGGTGGAAAAATCGTATATTGAGTGGATCTTGAAAGAAACAGGATTTAACAAGACTGAAGCCGCTAAGGCCCTGGGTATTGACCGCGTTTCCTTATGGCGCAAGATCAAAAAATTATACATTGAAGAATAGTCTTCCTCTTGCCTCAAGCACCAGCCTCTGCTGTCTCCCTGACGGGATGGCCACTTAACGGCGGTTAAGATTACACTCCCGGGTTAATTGCATGGCGATATCAAGTCTCTTGAAAAAATCTGCAGCAGAGGTATCCTCAGGGTTCTGAACATGAAGACCCTCTTCCTCTGCAAGCGGTCCTAAACTGTCCCACAGTTCCGTGGTTCACGTAGACAGACAAGCTCCTTTTCATCATTAAAAAAACACGCGATTAAAATTATGAATGACCGCAAACGCGCCGAAATCAAACAACGTATCAGCACTGAACTCATTGAAACCAAAGAGAAAATTGAGTCGTTGCGGCTTCTGGTAAAACCCATCTCCCCTGACAATGCGGTTGGCCGCCTGTCCCGCATGGAGGCCATCGGCACCAAGGCCATCAATGAGGCCGCACTCGGCAACGCCACCTGTAAACTCGGCCGTCTGCAGCATGCCCTTACCAAGGTTGATGACCCGGATTTCGGTTCCTGCTATGAATGCGGCAACCCCATCCCCCTGGGGAGAATCCTCCTCATGCCGGAATCCACCCTCTGTGTAGGCTGTGCCGAGGAACTGGAAGGGTCGTAACAGCGTCCTATTCCCATTCTATTGACAGACATGCTGAACGCTGATAAATGAGGAGACTCATCCTTACTACCCATGCAGTTTATGATTTTCACCCAAGGAGCGCTGCAATCAAAGCAAAGATTCTCTATATCAGCAAAAAGCTTCTTCTGAACCTCTATTTCTGGCCTCTTTTTCTGCTTACCACCCTCTTTGTTCTGGTGTTCATTCCACCCTCAGCATACGTTGCAGCACGGCTGAGACAGAGGCCGTCTTCGACTTTTTTCCGGGCAGGAATCCGCTTGTACGGCTGGGTTGTGGTCCGCTGCATCCCCTGCATGGCGCCGACCCAGCTCATTGATAAGTCCGGGGGGTATGCGGGTCCTGTTATTTTTGTGGCCAACCATCTTTCAGCCATTGAGCCCTATTGTTTCGGGATGGTCACCGCAGAGACCTCTATAATCTCCAAGGCATGGCCCTTTAAGATCCCTTTTTTCCGCTACATGATGAATCACGCAGAATATATCAATACTCAAAACGGTTGGGAGTTCATGCAAAAGCAGGCTCATCATCTTCTCAACAGAAATTGTAATATCATAATCTGGCCAGAGGGACATCGCTCAAAAGATGGTAAACTTGGGACATTCCACAGAGGTGCCTTCAGATTAGCCGTGGAAGCCAAGTGTGCTATTGTCCCCGTCTGCTTTGTAGATACCAACAAGGTCATGGCCCCGGGATGTCATTTTCTCTCCCCCCACCGCCCCAAGGTCATCCTTCTGCCGCCGCTTACCCCAGACCCGGAGGATGCACCACGGCGAGCCGTCAAAAAACTATGTCAACAGACATCCCAATGCATTAGGCATGAATTGGCACAGCAGCAACAAGGATCATGAACCAGACCATACTTAATCAGGGACTCGCCCTGCGCACCATGGCGCCGGATACATGCAGAGCGCAGCAGAACATCCTGCTGCAAAACCATATTCGTCAGGCCATGCAGGGCAGCCATTATAAGAAATTGTATCAGGACTGCGGGGTGACCCCGGAGGACATCAGTCTGGCAAACCTGGGAGACCTGCCCCTCACCTCCCGGGCTGACCTCAATGGCAACAGCCGCCAGTTTCAGGCCGTAAGTGATGCCCAGATCCGCGACCTCTCCCTCACCTCCGGCACCACCGGGAGTCCTGTCCGCATCCCCTACACCCACCATGACCTTGACCGGTTGGCCTATAATGAGGCCATGGCCTTTTACGGCGCCGGGGTCCGGCCGGGTGATGTCTATATCGTGGGCGTAACCCTTGACCGCTGCTTCATCGCCGGGCTGGCCTACTACAGCGGCCTTGTCACCTTAGGCGCCACAGCGGTGCGCTCCGGCCCGGGCCAACCGGCCCGGCAATGGGAATGCATTGAACAACTCAAACCCAAAGGGATCATCGGCGTCCCCTCCTTTCTCCTGCAGATCGGCCAATGGGTTCAGGAGCATGGGTACAATCCGGCAGAATCATCCATCGAATCACTCATCACCATCGGCGAGCCCATCCGCAGAGGTGATTTTGAGCTGACCCCGCTCGGACGCGACCTCCAGCAGATCTGGCAGACCCCCATCCATGCCTCCTACGGCGCCACCGAGCTTGAAACCGGCATCAGTGAATGTTGCGCGCAGAGGGGCGGGCATATCCACCCTGAGCTCATGATTGCTGAAATTGTCGATGAACAGGGGAAGCTTGTTCCCCAGGGTGAAGCGGGCGAGCTTGTCGTCACGCCCCTCGGCGTGGAAGGTTTCCCCCTCGTGCGTTTCAGGACCGGCGACATCACCCGGATGCACACCGGTCCCTGCGACTGCGGCTGGACCAGCCCGCGTATCGGCCCCATTGAAGGACGGTTGGCCCAACGCCTCAAGGTCAAAGGCACGACCATCTATCCCGACACCATCCTGCAACTGCTGCAGGAAATTCCAAATCTCGGTCCGGCCTACCTTGAAGTTTCAGCCGCATACGACCTGTCCGATGAGATAAAGGTTGTGGTTGCGGAAGAAAATGCTATAAATGTGAAGGAAATCATGACCCTCCTCCAGGCCCGCTTACGGGTCCGCCCTGAGGTGGAAAAACAGCCGGCAGAAGCCATTATGGCCCGAATGTCCGAAGGCCATAAAGTGAAGCGTTTTTTTGATAACAGATCTTAAACTGAGGAGTTAGGACGGCAGACGTGAGGTTCTGGCAGCAGAACAGAGCCAACAACACCCCGCCATTTGCGTCGCACCACTCCTAACCATAGAGAAAAACAATGAGTTGTCCAAACGAACACTGGGGCCTTGAATTTTCCCAGGAAGAAATAGCCCTGTGCAAATCAGCCCACGGACTTTTATCCCTGGAGCTTGAACTCTCCCGCATCTGCAACCTCCGCTGCATCTACTGTTACGCCGAGTCAGGCCTTGCCCTTGACAATGAACTCAGTCTTGCCGAGCTTCGGTCTATTATTGATCAGGCGGCAGCATTAGGGGCGCGCAAAATCATCATCCTCGGCGGCGGCGAACCCTTACTCTACCCCCATATAGTCGACATCATCGACCATATCCGATCCCTTGACATGGATGTGGATCTCTTCACCAACGCAACCCTGATCAGCCCGGACATGGCCCGGATCCTCTATGAACGCAAGGTGGCCATCTCCATGAAGATGAACAGCCAGGATGAATCTGTTCAGGATGAACTCGCCGGCCGCATAAATACGTGGAAGGACATCCAGAAAGGGTTCCAGGCCCTGCAACAGGCCGGCTACCCCGATGCAGCCCATACCCTCGGGATCGAGACCATCATCTGCGCCCAGAACTATGAAGAAATCCCCACCCTGTGGCGCTGGGCCCGGGACAACAACATCATCCCCTATATTGAGACCATGACCGACCAGGGACGTGCCAGCCAGCATGACTCCCTGCATATTGAGCCGGCCAAGGTGCAGGCGCTGTTTGAACAACTCGCCGCCATTGACAAGGCAGAATACGGCAACAGCTGGCTGCCCCGCCCGCCCCTTGCCGGCAGTCAGTGCGCCCGCCACGAATACTCCTGCACCGTGACCTCGGTGGGCGAGGTGTACCCCTGCCCCGGGGTCTCCATTATCACGGGAAATATCCGGGACCAACCCCTCAAGGATATTCTCCGAAACTCGTCTGTTATCCAGGAGTTACGGAATATCCGCACCAATATCACCGGCAAATGCAAGACATGCGAACACCTGGAATTTTGTTACGGGTGCCGGGGCAATGCCTACCAGACCACCGGCGACCATCTGGCCTCTGACCCGGCCTGCTGGCTCAAGGAATGACCCGGACCATGCTAGAACTGTCCCCTGAAGACACACACATCATTGGCGACCTTCCCACCCGCTGGTCACGCATGGACACCATGAGCCAGCTGGCCGTCCTCGAGATTGGCCGCGCCCTGCAGGTCGCCGACATCGGCCCATTCAAGCCGGAGTGCTGCGGGATCATCGGCGGTTCAAAATTCGGTTCCCTGGCCACCGATCTGGCCTACGCTAAAAGTTTACAGGACGGTGTTGCCTTTGCAAGCCCGGCTCTTTTCGGCTATACTCTCGCCAATATCAGTTTAGCAGAGGCCGCCAGCCATTATCAGATCACCGGCCCGGTGTTTTGTGTCCTTGATCCTGAACCGCTGCTGGCCGCACAGAAAGAGGCCAGGAGATGGCTCACCTTTATGGAGGCGGGTTCGTTTCTCCTTTACGGCGAGCTTGATGTAATTCCCGGCAACCATGGGGAACAGATCACCGCCTCATTCCATATTCAGACTCAAACCCCATAATAAAAAAAATGCCCAAACTCATCCTCATATATCCGCGCTGGCATAAAATCCCAGAACAGACCGAATTCCACCTGCCACCCCACGGCCCGGTCTGTGTGGCCGCAGCCATTCCCGACGAGTACGATATCACCTTTATTGATGAGAACGTCGATCCTATCAACTTTGATCAGGCCACCGACATTGTTCTCATCTCCATGATGCTCACCTGCCAGCTGCCCCGCGGCATTGAGATTGCCGCAAAATTCAGAGAGAAAGGAATCAAAACCATTGCCGGCGGGATCTGCACCATGCTCCATGCCGACGAGATTGGTCGCCATGTGGACTCGGTTTTCCTCGGCGAAGTTGAGGACGGCAGACTGACCCGGGTCTTAAAGGATCATGAGTCGGGCCAACTTGCCCCCCTGTATGATTTCTTCCTGAACCCGCCGCCCATTGAATCGGTCGGCACCGCCAGACGTTCCATCCTGAACCGTGAAAAATATGTGTATCGCGGCGTGCCCATGGTGGATCTGGCCCACGCCTCCCGCGGCTGCAGATTCAACTGCTTTCCGTGCTGCACAGGGTATCTCGGCGGCAAGGTCTTTCGCCCCCGGCCCATTGCCAAGGTGATCGAGGAACTGGCTTCCATTGACAACAACCGTATTTTCATGGTGGACAACTCCCTGGCCCAGGATAAGGAATGGCTCCTCGAGCTCTTTGAGGCCATGATTCCCCTGAAAAAGAAATGGATCAGCCACCCCATTCTGGATGATGACGAGGTCCTGGCCAAGGCCGCTGAGGCGGGATGCTGGTATGTGTACCAGGCGGTGTTCGACACCTCGGACCATATCCGCAACCGTATCCGGCGCCTCAAGGAATTCGGCATCGGCGTCGAGGCCGCAGTGCTCCTGGGAACCGACAATCAATCGGTGGACTACATCAAAAAGCTGGTGGACTTCCTCCTTGAAATTGATGTGGACATGGCCGAGTTTTCCATCCTCACCCCCTTCCCCCATACCCCGGCAACCGAGAGGTACGAAAAACAGGGCCGTATTCTCCATAAAGACTGGTCAAAATACACCACGGCCGAGGTGGTCTACCGGCCCAAGCAGATGAGCCCGGACGAGCTGCAGACCATGTACCATTACGCCTGGGAGATGTTCTACAAGGAGCTCACCCAGTCCCAGCGCATGTCGCGTCTCTTCTTCAAGGTTCTTGCCAAAGAGATAGCTGACGGCACCTATCAGCCGTCCCTCGACAAGGCGAGCCGGCGCACGTGGCAGGAGTGATAACGCCGGGAGTGAAAGCGGGGCAAGGAATGAATGAGCAGGAGCGCCAGGAGCTTCAGCGCCGCACCCTGCTGGTTATCCCGGTCTATAACCACAGCGCAACCCTCGAAGCCGTCGTCCAGCAGGCCAAGGCAATAGGCTGGCAGGTGCTGGTGGTGGATGATGGTTCGGACGACAGCACTTCTGATATGGACGCGGCCAAACTGGGCTGCGAACTGATCCGTCACCCAACAAATCTCGGCAAGGGCGCGGCCATTCTCACCGGAGCCGGTTATGCCCGGGAAAACGGCTACCCGTACATACTCACCCTGGATGCAGATGGCCAGCACGATCCCCAAGAGGCGGTTAAACTTCTGGCTGAAATCAAGGAAGGACAGCCGCGAATCATCATCGGCGCACGGGACATGACGGGTGTTAATGTCCCCAGAGCCAGCGTCTTCGGCCGCGATTTTTCAAACTTCTGGGTGCGGCTGGAGACCAGCTTCAGCCTCCCCGACACCCAGAGCGGCATGCGCCTCTACCCGGTGCAACAGCTCCTCGAGCTCGCCCCGGCCACCCAGCGGTATGACTTTGAGACTGAATCCCTGGTGCGGCTGGCGTGGGCAGGAGTTGGTATTGAGTCGGTGGACGTAGGGGTCACCTACCCCAGGAAGGGCGAGCGGATCTCCCATTTTCATCAATTCAAGGATAACGCCAGACTGACCCTCCTCCACTTCAGGCTCGTCCTGCGCCATCTCTACCCCATGGGCCACACGCAGCTGGTCAAAAAAGAGAAAGCCCCAAACCAGCTCTTCCACCCCGTCAAGCTGCTACGCCAACTCCTCCGCGAACATGCCACCCCGATACAGATTGCCGCCGCCGTATGGGTCGGCATCTTCCTGGGGGCTGTACCCCTCATCGGCATCCACACCCTGGCGATCATCTACACCACCCATAAACTGCATCTCAACAAGGTCGCCGCCGTAACGGCAAGCCAGCTCTGTATACCGCCGCTTGTGCCGTTTATCTGCATCCAGGCCGGCTATTATCTCTTTAACGGCGGGTTTCTGTATGAATTCACACGGGAGACGCTAGTCGCCCAGGTCGGGGACCGGCTTCTGGAATATCTCATGGGCTCCCTGCTTGTCGGGCCGGTGCTCGGTTTCGTCGTAGCCGCACTCAGTTATCTGGGAGCGAAACAGCTTGGGCGCCTGCAGAGGTTCTCATCATGAAAAAGACGGGTAAACAGCTCGGCCCTATGTTCTTTTACCTCATGATCTTCATTGGCGGGCAACGGTTGGCCTACCTTGTCCTCCACCCCGTCGTCCTCGCCTACGTTGTCTGCTCCACCACGATCCATAAAAGACTTGGGCCCTATGTCAACAGACGCTTTCCGCACGGATCGTGGTTGCATAAACGGGTGCAGGTGTATCAGATTATCATCGGGTTGGGCAAGATGCTCATTGACCGTGCCCTGCTCGGCATCAAACCGGACAGCCATTTTGAGGGAACCTTTGAAGGGCTTGATCGGCTACAGGATATTCTCGACTCCGGCTCCGGGGCTGTTGTTGTTCTCGCCCATGTGGGCACCTGGCAAACCGCCATGGCACACCTGGCCGGGCTGAACACCAAGATTCATGCCATCATGGCCCATAATGAGGAGGCCATGACCAAACATTTTTACGAAATGGGGAGATCCCGTTCCTTTCAAATCATCGATGCCCAAGGGTTTATGGGGGGCATGATTGAGGCCGCCGCTATTCTGGCCAAGGGCGAGCTGGTTCTCATCATGGGTGATCGGGCCGAAGGGGGACAGACCATGCCAACACAATTCCTCGGCAGCCCCATCAATCTGCCGGTCGCAGCGTACAACCTGGCGGCCGTTACAAATACACCTATTATTATTGCCTTTTCAGTAAAAACTGGTACAACCAGCCATACCCTGAAGATCTGGGATATAATCCACCCGCACTTTGCAGGGCGAGAAAAAAAAGCGGAACTCAGCCGCTGTGTTTCCCGATTCAGCAAGGGGTTGCAGGACTATGTGGAACAATACCCGCACCAATGGGGTAATTTTTTTGATATCTGGCAGCAATAGCTACGTAACGCAGAACCGGCTTGTTAGCTAGGCTGCCCCACAACAATCCCGCCTCACCGACACATGGAAAAATGAACGATATAAAACGCGAAATCAAAGAATTGCTGGTGCACGGGCTGCGACTGCAGACCAGACCTGAAGACATCAGCGACACCATGCCTCTCTTCGATGACGGCCTCGGCCTTGACTCCCTTGATGCCGTCGAGCTGGTTGTTCTGGTGAACAAGCAATTCGGCGTACAAATCAAAGATATGAATGAAGGTAAAGCCGCCTTTGGTTCGGTGGCGTCGCTGGCCGCCTATATCAAGGAAAAGCAGGGGAGTTAAGTTACGCAAATGGCTCACTCGATCTGCGTCACCGGTCTTGGCTGCTGTTCCTCCGCCGGCAAAAACCTGCACCAAAGCTGGATCAACCTCTGCGATAACCGTTGTCCACCACCGCATCAGCCGTCCTTCCCGACCGTTCATAACGCACCCGTTTTCTCCATACACCCCAGCTGGTCAGCCCCTGACGTCAGCCAATTTGCAGGACAGATCACCACGCCCCTCAACCCCACCACCTTATTTTGCCTGTCGGCTATTCGCGACGCCTTAGCCATGGCCGGCCTCAGCCCGGAGTCTCTCCCGTCCAAGAGGGTGGCCATTGTTTTAGGAACCACCGTACGCTGCCATTTTCACAATAACGACTATTACCGCAACTGGAAACAGGGCAACGTTCAGGACCAGGGGCCGATGGACTGCTACCTCAACGACAATCTCGCCACCATGACCCAGCAGATCCTGGCAACCCATGGCCCCGCCACGGTGATCACCAACGCCTGCGCCTCAGGCACGGATGCCATCGGCATTGGTCGCAATATGCTTCTGGCCGATCAATGTGACATTGTCATTGCCGGCGGCGCCGATGAACTCTCCCCCCTAGCCTACCATGGTTTTGCAAGTCTGCTCCTCTGTAGTGAATCACCCTGCCGGCCCTTTGACGTAAATCGCGGCGGCCTGAACCTGGGAGAGGGTGCTGGAATCATGATTCTGGAACACGAAGAGTCTGCCCGCAAACGGGGGATCCGCCATTGCGGCTGGATCAGGGGATACGGTGCGGGAAGTGACGGCTATCACCCGACAGCCCCCCACCCGGAGGCGAGGGGGCTCATTCGCGCCGTCAGCACAGCGCTGAAGGATGGAGGGATCACCAGCGCGGACATCAGCTTTATCAATGGTCACGGCACCGGCACCAGGGCGAACGACCGGGCTGAAACCATCGGCTTGAAAACAGTACATCTCGACCAATGCCCGCTGGTTTCCACCAAGGGGGTCACCGGCCATACCCTGGGAGGAGCAGGCGGCATTGAAGCGGTGTTGACCATGCAGGCCCTGCAGGAAGGATATAGTCCCGGCACAATCGGCTGCATAGAGGTGGACCCCGAGCTCGTTGTAACACCCTGTAACGCAGAAGAGGGGTCAACCCTCGCAGGGTCCGTCGGCATGAGCCAATCCCTCGCCTTCGGCGGCGGCAACAGCGCACTCATTATCGAGGCCAGGGTCAAATGACGGCGAAACTTACAGCGGTCGCCAGCCTGAACCTCAGCGACCTGGAGATCCCTGCGGAACTGGAAAACCAGCTCCGCCGTGCCGATCTCTTCACCACCGGAGTCGTGGCCTGCTGCCACGACCTGCTCAAGGACCAAACCTTTGACGGCGAACAAACAGGTCTCTTTATCAGCACCGCCTACGGCCCCATGCAATGCAACCTGGATGTCCTTGATGCCCTGGTGGCAGAGGAACCGCTGTCCCCCACCCTGTTTGCCCATTCCGTATTTAACACTGCCAGCGGGTATGCATCCCGCATCTTTGGTATCCATGGCCCCGCTGTAACCCAAACGTCCTTCAGCTATCCGTTCTTCACGGCCTTAGCCCAGGCCAAGTTTGCCCTTGAGCAGGCCCAGCTTACCCATGCCATTGTTGTGCAGGCGGAAACCTACTCAACCCTTTTAGAGGATGGCAAAGGTGAAACGGCTACCCCATGGCCTCCAGGGGCGGTGGCCTGGCTTCTCGGTCCGGAAGGGCTGGAGCTGCAGTATATTCAGGTCAACGAAACACCCTGCCCACCCCTGTCCCGCCTGCATTACCAGGCGACAAGCTCCATCGGCACACGACACCACCACCCCTTGTCCATGGGGCTGGAGCTCAACCACCTCTTCACCACCACCACGCTGCCAACACGCTACGACATTGACAGTGGTTTCGGCACCGTACACCTGCAGTTCGGTGACCCAACATGATCACCCCGGTCATCACCCACCACGGGCTCCTCTCCTGCCTCGGCAACCTGCAGCAAACCTGGCAGGGACTTCTCGATAGGAGAACAGGGTTAACCCCCCTTGATCATGCTGAGATTTCAACCTGGGTCGGCAAAATTGATCTGCAGGCACCACTGGGCAGTGCGCAGCGGGTTCACCACCTCATCGAGGCCGGGCTGCAGGATCTCCCCCGGGAACAACTCGATCCGACCTGCCACCTCATTGTCGCCACCACCAAGGGCGCCATTGATGACCTCAATAAACAAAACCCTGAATTGCAGAGCTGGCAGATAGCCGCCTACCTCAAAGAATATCTTGGCCTACAGGGAGAAGCGACCACGGTGAGCGCCGCCTGTAGTTCAGGCACCATCGGCCTTATCCAGGCCAGTCAGAAAATTTGCACGGGGGAAGCCGCATCAGTCCTTGTAGTGGGGATTGATATACTCTCGCTGTTTGTCCTTTCAGGCTTTGGGCAGCTTCTCGCCCTGTCGGAAACCGGCTGCACCCCCTTTGACAGGGATCGCACCGGTTTATCATTAGGGGAAGGGTTGGGATATATGCTGGTATGTCATCCGGACCTTGCGAAAAAGCAGCAGATTACCCCGGCGGCACACCTGACCGGATGGGGCGTTTCAGGGGACGCGGGGCATATCACGGCCCCATGCCGAAAGGGTTCGGGTCTCATCAGAGTTTTTGCGGCCGCGACCGATGCAGGCAGAAAGAAGGTGGGAGGCATCAACGGCCATGGGACGGGAACCGTTTATAATGACGCCATGGAAATCACCGCCATGAACTCCTTTTTCACATCCCCCCCGCCCTTTCACTCCGTAAAGGGGGGTATCGGCCACTGCCTCGGCGCTGCAGGGGTTATGGAGGCGTGTCTCTGCATCCCCAGCCTCAAAGAGGGGATAATACCAGCCACCCCGGGACTGCAGTCACCCGACTCACGGACAACAATGGTTACAGGGGAGAGGGAACAACCACTGCATCATCCGTCCATCCTTTCCTGCAATTCAGGGTTCGGGGGAATTAATGCGGGGATATTACTGGAGAGAACCAGCCTGTAGCCTTTCCGGGCTCATCATGCAGAACAGGGAATTTACATTTTTTCCCTTTTTTTTTGCCGAGAACCCATGCTATAGTTGCGCAGTTTTTAATTGAGGTGGATAGGCTTTAGGTGTTTAGACTGTAAGGCATCTTATTCACAGCACCACCCTTAACCCGACAGCCTGCAGACTATAGCCTAAACAACCTACCTTTGGAGACATCTATGAATACCGAAAACTCTGCCACCCTCTTTGCCAAGGCCCAAACGCTCATCCCCGGCGGCGTCAATTCCCCGGTGCGCGCCTGTAAATCCGTGGGGTGTGACCCGCGTTTCATTGCCAGGGCCAAGGGTTCTAAGATATGGGATGCGGACGGCAATGAGTATATCGACTACATCTGCTCATGGGGCCCGATGATCCTCGGCCATAATCATCCTGCAGTGGCAGAGGCCATCACCAAGGCCATGGAACATGGGACAAGCTTCGGTGCGCCCTGCGCCCTGGAAGTAGACCTTGCCGAAATGGTGGTGGATGCCCTGCCGTCAGTGGAGATGGTACGGTTTGTCTCCTCCGGCACCGAGGCCACCATGAGCGCCCTGCGCCTTGCCCGGGGCTATACCGGCAAGAATGTCGTGGTGAAGTTTGACGGCTGCTACCATGGCCATGCCGACTCCTTCCTAGTTAAAGCGGGTTCCGGTGTTATCACCCTCGGCATCCCGGGATCACCCGGGGTTCCCGAGGACATTGTCAAGAACACCGTCTCCATACCCTATAATAATATAGAGATCCTTGAGAAAACCCTGCGGGATGCATCACTGGACATAGCCTGCGTCATCATAGAACCGGTGGCGGGTAATATGGGTGTGGTCCTGCCCAAACCGGAATTTCTGCAGGCGGTGCGGACTCTCACGGAAGAGCTTGGCATCGTACTCATCTTCGATGAAGTGATCACCGGCTTTCGCGTGAGCTACGGCGGCGCCCAGGCCAAATTCAACATCATGCCGGACCTCACCTGTCTCGGTAAAATTATCGGCGGCGGACTGCCCGTTGGTGCCTATGGCGGCAAGGCCGAGATCATGCGGCACATCTCTCCAGAAGGGCCTGTGTATCAAGCGGGAACCTTATCCGGCAACCCTCTGGCCATGGCCGCCGGAATCGCCACACTCAAGGAACTCCGAAAACCCGGGTTCTATGCAGCCCTCGATGCCAAGGCCGAAAAATTCGCCGGAGAACTGAGCGGACTCGCCACAAAATATCTGCACGAATCCTGCTTAAACCGCCAGGGATCGGTCATGACCACCTTTTTTGCCAAAGGTCCCATCACCGATTTTGACTCTGCCATGACAGCTGACACCGATAAATATGGCGCCTATTATCGTGAAATGCTCGACCAAGGGGTCTACCTGGCACCATCGCAATTTGAAGGGGCCTTCATTTCACTGGCCCATACCGAGGATGATTTAAGCCGGACACTGGAAATAACTGAATCAGTATTCAGAAAGCTCTAGCTCAACTTGCCATTTTTGGAACAACCACTAAAAAGACGTTAAATCAGCGGATTGCATAGAGAAGTACGCCAAGGACCTCGTACAAATACCTGCTCCGTTATTTAATTAAATGGTAAAAAATGGTTTGACTAACCGAATCGGTCATGCTAATGATTCAGCCACTTTTGAGAGACTTCATCCACGTATAAAATGAATCCCTCATCGATTTACAGCAGACCTACTCTATTGGTGACTCCATGGGTGAAACGCGAAAACATGTGACCAAAATGGTTACAGATTTCAGTACCATCGGGGCAACCGTTGGACTTTGTATCTTTATTGGTGTCATCGGTGGGCATTATATAGATAAATGGCTGGATGGCAGATATGAACCAACCTTCACCTTAATCGGTCTGGGATTTGGCGTGGCAGCCGCATTTAAAAATTTATATACACTGGCCACCCGTAAGGATTTGAACGATGGAAAGGGAGATAAACCTAAACAGTAGCGACATCTCAGTTAAAAAAATTGAGAGATTAAGCTGGCTCCTGACTGTGGTTATGATCCTTGTATCCCTGCTCTGCTTCACTGTTGAAATAGCGAAGGCTGTTTTGATCGGCGGGCTCATTGCCAACATCAGTTTCTTCTTTATGAAACGTGATCTGGTCAAGGCCATGCAGGGTCTTTTGGGAGCCGTAAAGGTGACCTTTTTATTGAAGTACTATGCCAGGCTTACCGCCTTGGCTTTAGTTTTGTTTTTTTTGATCAGGTATGGCCAGCTGGCCATCGGGGGCATGCTTCTAGGTTTGTCCTCAGTGGTACTCAGTATCGGTTTCAGCGCGATCAACCAGTTAAGAAGAGATTCGCTATCAAAAAAAAACATTGATAGCGCAATTGCAGAGATTGGCCAGGGGAGTTAACCGGTCTTTGTACATTTGAAAAGGAGAGAAGCATGGAACATCCGATACTATTCCTGTCCATCATTTTTAGACAATTAGGGCTGCCGGTACCGCACGGATTGCCTGAAGGAATGCTCAATACCACCTTTGGCATTGAAAATTTCACCACCCCACACATGGCCTACACCTTTTTGGTCATGTTGATCCTCATTGTTGTGCCAAAATTAACTTTGGGAAAACTGGAAATGATTCCAGGCGCTGGACAAAACTTCTGGGAAGCCATCATCGGTTTTGTTGAAGAATTCTACGCAGAGAACCTGGGCGAGGAACATGCCCGCAAGGTCTTCCCTATGATTACAACCTTTGCCCTGTATATTCTGGTTGCCAACCTCATGGGTCTGATGCCGGGTTTCATGTCTCCAACATCGAACCTGAATATTACCCTGGGTCTTACCCTGATCGTCTGGTTCTACCATCACTATCTCGGTCTCAGAACACATGGGATCAAGTATTTCAAGCATTTCACCGGCCCTATGCCAGTGCTGATTCCGCTGATGCTTCCCATCGAGCTCATCAGTAACTTTGCCCGTATGCTCTCGCTGTCCATTCGTCTTTTCGGTAACATCATGGCGAAAGAGACCCTGCTGGCGATCCTTTTCCTGCTGGCCGGCGCGTATTTTGGCCCACTGCCAATCCTATGCCTCGGTGTGCTAGTATCCGTTGTACAGACAATGGTATTTGTTCTCCTTACCGTTATCTACTTTAAAGGCTCCCTGGAGCATGCGCACTAGAAGTTCTTCAGCCTTCGTGCTGATCAGTATATAAAATGAGCCAATGGTGGCTTTGAGTTAAAAAGGAAGAAGGCCAAACAAATTTTCCTTAAGGAGGAATAAAATGAAAAAAGTAACAGTTATGACAACTCTGATGGTGCTCGGTATGGCTAGCGTTTCTATGGCTTCTGACGTTGCCGCTACAGCTTCTGCTGGTATTTCCAACATGGCTCTCGTATGTATCGCTGCCGCTCTTTCCGTAGGCCTTGCTGCCCTCGGTTGTGGTATTGGTATGGGTTCTGCTTGTGAAGGCGCTTGTGTTGGTACCGCCCGTAACCCAGAAGCTTCTGGAAAGATCACTGTAACCATGATTCTCGGTATGGCTCTTATTGAGTCCCTGACTATTTATGGTCTTGTTATCTCCCTGATTCTTCTTTACGCAAACCCACTCAAAGACTTCATGTAAGATCTTTGTCTGATGCCCTGCATCAGCGGTTTATGTAATAGAAAGGCTGCGGATTTTATCCGCGGCCTTTTTTGCGTTTAAAAACACGACGGTCTTATGCAAGAACAGCCACTCATAAATGCACGAAAGTCGTCCCGTGACCCTGACATCAAGGGCACCTGTCTTCTATTGGTGAACCCCGGTGAGGCAAGCTACGGGGCCACGATCACCAAGAAACGCGGGGGAACCCTGCACCAATTCTTTCACGCGACCCTTATGAGTTTCACCCATGAGAAAACCGTTAGCCATTGGGCTGGCCCCTGTGTAGGGAGCCCCATGGCGGTGATGACGGTGGAGAAACTGATTGCCCTGGGCATGCAGAAACTGATTGTCTTTGGCTGGTGCGGAAGCCTCAGTCCTGAAATGGTGATCGGTGACCTGTTTCTGCCGGAATTTGGAGTGAGTGATGAAGGGGTGTCACGCCATTATCCACTTCAGGAACAACCTGCAGTAAGCTCAACCCTCAGCAATGAACTTCGCGGACTCTTCCCCACGGTTCAACAGGGGCCGATATGGACCACCGATGCCCCTTTTCGTGAATTCCCCGCAGACATTATCCACCATGCTGAAAAGGGTATAAAGGCGGTGGACATGGAATTTACCGCCTTGTGCACGGTGTGCAATTTCTATAAGATCGAAATGGCGGGACTCATGGTGGTTTCCGACGAACTCCACCATGACACATGGAAAAGCGGCATTGGCTCAAAGGGTTTTAAGCAAAGGGCCAAAACAACACTCAACACATTAATGGACCACCTCCCCCAATGACCAGATTATATGCCGTAACCCTTGGTTGCCCGAAGAACAGAGTTGATACAGAAGTGATGCTGGGGTTACTCAGCGAAGCGGGCTATGAGATTGTCACAGACCCTGAAGGGGCGGACATCCTCCTGGTCAACACCTGCGGTTTTATTCAGCCAGCAGTGGAAGAGGCCATCGATGTCATCCTTGACCTGGAAGAGATCAAAACCAAACAGCCGGGGACCAGACTTGTGGTTACGGGCTGCCTTGTCCAGCGTTATGCGGAAAATCTGCAGCGTGAATTGACCAATGTCGACCTGTTCATTGGTACCGACGGGTTCCAGGATATTGTCCAGCACCTGGCGCAGCTTGAGAGCAACAACCCTCCCGGGATCATTCCGCCCCCAGCCTATCTGATGGATTGTCACACCCCCCGCCGCCTGACAACACCACCCCACCGCGCCTACCTGAAAATAACCGAGGGGTGTTCCAACAGCTGCGCCTACTGCATGATTCCATCCATCCGCGGCCCGTTGCGTTCACGCAGCGTGGCGGATATCATCACTGAGGCAAAGCTGCTGGATCAAAACAAGATTAAGGAGGTAACCCTTGTGGGGCAGGACCTCACCGCCTACGGCTTTGACTTTGGGACAAAGGGGGATCGGCTGGAAAACCTCGTGCAGGCCATTCTCCAGGAGACAACCCTGCCCTGGCTGAGGCTTCTCTACCTGTACCCCACCCGGTTGCCGGATCAACTCCTCGACCTGATGGCTCAGGAGAAAAGACTCCTCTCCTATTTGGATATCCCCCTGCAGCACGTTGCCGATGCGGTGTTGAAGAGGATGAAACGCCCCTTTGGTCAGAAACATATCCATGCGGTGATTGAACGAATTCGCGCCAAAGTCCCTGAAGCTGCCATCCGCACCACCTTCATGGTGGGGTTTCCAGGGGAAACGGACCAGGATGTCGAGATCCTCGCGGACTTCATGCTGCAGTATCGGTTGAACAATGTCGGGATCTTCACCTATTCCAATGAAGAGGGGTGTCAGGCAGAATTCTATCCGGATCAGATTGAGGAATCGGTCAAACAGGCACGCTTCGACTACCTCATGGAAATACAATCCGGAATTTCCATGGAGTTGAACCAGCAGTACGTCGGTCAGACCCTGGATGTATTAGTGGAGGGAGTCAGTGAGGAGACAGAACTGCTCCTGGAAGGCAGAACGACCTTTCAGGCCCCTGGAATTGACGGCTGTGTATATATTGCCGACGGAGAATGCGAACAGGGGGACATGGTGAAGATGGAAATCACCGAGGCCCATCCCTATGATCTGGTAGGAAATATTGTCCCGACCACCTAGAACGTCTTGCCCTGGCTCTGGGCAAATACCTGTGCGCTTGCATACGCGTAGAGATCAGACATCTATGCTTTTTTTTATATGATTACCACCCAACTTCAGCTTAGGGGCCGTTAAGAATGTTGATCGTTTATATCAATTTCTTTATGGCCCCTTATGCAGCTATGGACATTTCGTTAGCCATGTTATTTTTTTACAACTGCCTAACTTAGAGAGTGGTAAACAATATTCTGTCATTCCAACCCATCCTCGTCCAGGACAAAATTCACCCGATAGGTGGTGAGATCAACATGAGCCACCCGCACCACCACAATGTCACCAAGCTTATGGTGCTTGCCGGTGCGCCGCCCTACCAGCCGGTGCATCTTCTCTTCAAAGAAGTAGGTGTCGTCTTCTAAATCATCTATGGCAACCACGCCGCTCACCAGCATATCAAGCTCCACGAACATTCCCCAGGAGGTAACCCCTGAAATAATACCGGGGAAACTGGTACCAATATGCTGGACCAGGTAACGGGCCTTGAGACGATTACTGATATCACGCTCAGCATCCACGGCCACACGTTCCCGGGTGGAGAGAAACTCTCCCATCTCCACGAGATGCCCTTTTTCCTTAGCACTCTGCTTTTTGCCGCTCAACCAACCCGCCAAGGCCCGATGCACCTGCAAGTCCGGATAGCGGCGAATGGGTGAGGTAAAATGGGCGTAAAAATCTGCAGCCAAACCAAAATGGCCGGCATTTTCAGGACTGTACCGCGCCTGCTTCATGGTGCGCAGGAGGAGATTATTCACGACAAATTCCCGGGGCGTATCCCGCGCCAGATCGAGGATCTTATTAAACCACTGGGGAGAGATTGAAGGTTCTTTAGGCATGGGAGAGAGGAAATTAGAGGCAAACTCGGCAAAGTCTGCAACCTTCAAGGGATCAGGGGTTTCATGGATACGATAGAGAATACCCACGTCTTTTGAAGATAAATGTTCAGCAACCGCCTCGTTGGCGGCCAGCATGAATTCTTCAATGAGCTTATGGGCATCAGTCCGTTCCCGCCGCTCCAGGGATGAGACCTGGTCATCCTCCCCAATGACAATTTCCACCTCAGGCATTTCAAAACCAATGGCCCCTCTGCCAAAACGGCGCTTAGTCAGAAGCCTGCCAAGTTTTGCCATGCGTGCTACCGGTTCAGCAAGTTCAGCAATGAACTCGTCAGGCTCAAGGGTATCCGAGAGCATACCCCACACATATTCATAGGTTAAGCGATGGCGGCTGCGAATAACCCCGCGGCAGAAACGGGAGTGAATTCGTTTCCCCGTTGCATCAAAATCAAGGATGGCGGAAAATGCATAGCGGTCCTCATCAGGGTTGAGGCTGCATAACCCGTTGGACAGACGCTCAGGCAGCATGGGGATGACGCCGGCGGGGAAATAGACACTGGTCCCCCGTTCATACGCCTCACGGTCAAGGGGGGAGCCAGATTCAACATAATGCCCCACATCAGCGATGGAGACATAGAGCCGATAGCCCTTTTCCGTCTCCTCCACGCAGACCGCATCATCAAAGTCACGGGCTGTAATACCGTCAATGGTGACATGGAAGACATCGCGCAGATCCTCGCGGCCCTCCGTCACCTCAACCTTATCGGAAACACCGGCCACCTGATCCAGCACATCCTGACTGAACTCATGGGCCAGATTATAGGTGCGCATTACCATCTGCATCTGCACCTTTCCGGAATCAGGGTCACCCAGGACCTCAACCACCGTACCCGCAACCTGCCGGTCTTCAGGGGAATATTCACCGAGGCTGACCAGCACCGCCTCACCATCCTTGGCACCGAGCAGATCCCCCTCAACAACAACATCAATGCGAATCCGGCTGTCATCAGGCCGCACCCTGTTCCCGTCAAGAATACCAACAATCCGCTCAAGCCCCCGCTTGACAACCATGACGATTCGCCCTTCCGTACGCCCCTGCTTCAGGGCAGTACGCTGGATCAGGACATGATCACCATGCATGGCAGAACCAAGAAAACGGCCGGGCACAAACACGTCCGGTTCAAGAACGGCACCAGGCTTCGCATGCAATTTCACAAAACCAAATCCCTTGGGATTAACCGTCAGCTCACCCTGCATAAAATCTTGCGGATTGACCGTATAACAATCCTCACCCGCATCCACTAAAACATTCTGCGACAGCATCTTTTTAAGGAGAATAGAAAAATCCTTGCGAGCCGAACGAGGCCAGTTGAGATCAGCCCAGATATCCTTGCTCGTCGCCTTCCCATCCCGACCCATAATGGCCATGACCACCTGATCCGCATCAAGATCCACTTTTTTGCGGGAGACATTATTTCCGGATTTACGTTGATGACTGTGTTCACTGCGCTTTTTCTTAAACCTTTTCTTTGTTGGCCGACGGGACATGGTATTCCTTTTTTGTGACTTTAATTACGTAACGATATAACGTTTGGATACAGGCGTACTTTGTTTAAATATAACAGGTTCTAGACAGCAAAGAAACCAATCTTCCAAAACCAGTATACGAACAAGATGTTGTTAAAAGCAAAAGGTTGTGTATGATACTCTTTTGGTTCTTCTTTTACTCCAAATCACCACGGGGGTGTGATCAGGAATGCGTGATCCTCTTTTTAACATAGCTGAATATACCCGGGAAATGGAAAAAATCCTGGGTAATCAGGAAGATGGGCCCGCACCACTCTTCTGGAAGGCCTTTTCCTTTGCAGTGGATGCCCACCAGAATCAACGGCGCAAATCCGGCGAGCCCTATGTCAGCCACCCCTGCCTTGTTGCCCAGATTATGGCGAAAGAACTGGGGGTTACTGATCAGGAAACCCTCGCAGCGGCCCTTCTCCACGATACCGTTGAAGATGTTGCCAATATTGATTTTGAAATCATTGGTGAGCTTTTCGGCCCAAAAGTCGAAACCATTGTTGACGGCTGCACCAAGATTGACAATTTCAAGGGGGACCGAAAGACCTTCCTCAACCTCGTCCATAGAAAACTCTTTTCAGGTTCTGCCTCACGACTTGAAACCATGCTGGTCAAGCTTGCAGACCGGTTGCATAATCTCCGCACCATGGAGTCCATGCCCAAACAGAAACGCCAGAAAATTTCAGACGAGACCCTCGGGGTGTACGCCCCCATGGCCGGGGTGCTGGGTCTGTTCGGACTGAAGCGTGAATTATACAACCTTGCCCTCTTCTACAAATACCCGCGCCAGGCCCCACGCATCCATGTTACCATTGCCAGATTACTCCTTAAGGCTCAGGAGGCTGGCATTGTCGAAGCTATCCGTACGGAGATGGATGCGGCATGGGTGAATGCGAAGATCAGGCTTAAATCCAAAGGGTTATGGTCCTATTATCGTCCCCTGGAAGATGGACTCGCCTCAGAAATCATCAATCCCCTGGAGATATATATCGTGGTGGACGATATCCAAACCTGCTACTCCACCCTGGGTATTTTAAACCAAAAATTCCCGCCAATCCCCCGGACGATCCGTGATTTCATAGCAAACCCGAAGCCCACGGGCTATCAATCACTCCATGCCAGAGCCAATATCAAGGGCCAGAACTACCTGTTTAAAATCCGCACCCAGGCCATGCAGAACCAGGCAAAACTCGGTATTATCCGTGACTGGTATGCAAAGCATAGTGTTTCCTCCGCCTTCAAAAAAGAAATTGCCGAAATGTTTGACATCATGGGGGGGGAAGATGATCTCTCCTACCGTGATATGATTGCTGCCAGCGGTAAAACAGAGATATACACCTTTACCCCGAACGGCAAACGGGTTTGCCTGCCGCGTCAATCAACCGTTCTTGATTTTGCCTTCAAGGTGCATACAGAAATTGGTCACCGCTGTATCGGTGCAAAAGTCGGTCATGAGGATGTATCACCTGACACGATTCTGCGTGACGGGGACAAAGTTCTCATCCACACCCAGGATGACCCGGTTAATTTTGACCTTGAACTTCAGGGCCATTGCCAATCTCCACGGGCACGGAGCGAACTGGCCCGGACATTTCGGAAGCGCCGCGAACAACTGGCACAGGCAACAGGGTTATCCCTGATCAAACAGGAACTCAAGCGCTATGGAATTCCTCAGTCCATTATAGAGGAAGAAGGGCTGGATGATATTCTTGAATATTTTAGCCTTGCCAATAGAAATGCACTCTTTACTCAGGTCGGCCTAGGTGTCTTACGGTTACGGGAACTCATCTATGAACTCAAGAATGGACTCTACACCGAACGGGAACTCGTGCTGCCCACGGGAATGCTCAACACCCTTGAACTTGATTCCCTTGACCCTGCCTGGATAAAATTTTCCCGCTGCTGCCTTCCCCTGCCCACCGAAAAGAGGCTGTACAGCCTTTTAAGTGAACGTGGGCTTTCTGTTCACCGTGTCGAATGTCAACGGATGCAAAAACTCAACATCCAGCGGGAAGATGTGATAGATGTCAGCTGGAATCTGCCGGAAACTCAGGTTGCCAAGCCCCAGATTCTGGATATCCCCGCCGGCCACTCAAGGAAACAGGTCTTCTCCGCCCTGGCTTCGGTACCAGAGGGAATAATCATCACCAAACTTCAGGCCATTCACCAACGCAAAGAACATAAAACGGCCTGGGAAGTTCATTTCACCGTTAAGACATTAAAAGAACTTAAAACATTTCTGTCACAACTGGATAAACAGAAATCCTTCATCTATGAATTCGTCCTTGAACAGTAAGCATTGGTTATACGCGATCTGACAGTTTTAGTGAGAGGGTGTTGTTATTACGTATATACAGTAGACATCTCAACTGGGGTGAGTTGAGAAATTCGTGAGGTTGGATGTGGCAATGTTAATAGCTAAGAGTAATCGTTAAAAACGATCTGCATTGAGCTTTTTTGGAGTCTTCAACGCCTATATCACGAAGGATCAAGCAGAAGATGAGTCAAATCAAGACGTGACCCCTTTGTTCTTTTCTAGGTGTTAATTACCTAGAAGCCTTTTTGTATATTTTACTACAACCGCTTAAATGGAAACAACTTATGCACAATCTCCAGTCTGAGCTAAAGAGGGTTTAGTCTTCACCGTTTTTTGGGCAAAATGCGCCCAAATAAAGAGCCCCATCTCAAGAATGAGGGCGTTCTTTACTTAAATATTTTTTCTATATCGAAAATGCCCATTAAGAGCGTTAAAGAATTTGCTGGAGACTCTATAAAACCAAATTTTTTGTAAAAATCCTGAGCCTCTTCATCCAAGGCATGAACCAAAACAGCTCGCGCACCTATAACGCTTGCAGCACTCAAACAACGATACAGTGCATCTTTGAGGAGTCCTAAACCAAACCCATCGCCCTGCCAACTTAAATCTACCGCGAGCCGACCTAAAACCAATACAGATATTGGGTCTGGCATTTTTCTTTTTATTTTACCTGGAGCCTCGTTTCTCTCGATACTTCCGCTCGCTAGCGCATAATACCCAACAACTTGGTTATTTTCTGTGCACGTAACAAAAGTTCGCGAGGCATGCCCAGATTCATTCTTTAAGGCCTGTTTTTTTAGCCAATGATTGAGACTATCTCTGCCACAGTCAAAATCTTGCAGCTCGTGATCGGCACTAATGGGTGCAGGAGGGACAATCATTTGTCCCAGGGCGCTACAACATCACGCAAACGTTGCAATTTAGCGGGATCTGCACTCGGTTGAGCAATTGCCTTTTCAAAAGCGGCAAATTGCTTTTCATCAAGACTAAACAAACGTTGGTCTAAAAGAATATTTTCAGCCTCACGGCAAGCTACCTCAAGCATAAAATCTGTCCGGCTTTTGTGCTGTGCTGCTGCCCCTCGATCTATAAGTATTTTTTGACGCTGGAAGCATCTCAAGTTTATCGGCGAAGTTCTTCTTTCTATTTCTGGCATTGTTCTGCCCTCCACGTTATTTTTTGTATAGTTAAATGATACACACTGTTGATATAGGATGTCAACCCTAATGTGAGAAGCCTTCCATAATTCCCTCCAGGAGAGCTACAACCGTTTATCATAAGCTCGGTCGTTTGTTTATTACGGATAAGCATAAAGAAAGTCGAAAGGGGTCAAGTCCGCTTTTGACTTTTGACGCCAAATTCCCGCCAACATCGCTAGGTATAGTTGGCCCCGCTGCCCTGTTTTTTGTTCCTTTTCGCCCACTTCGCTGGCTACTTGTCTAAAAAGGAACCGAGCCAGCGGAGTGGGCGAAAATGACACCCCTGACAGCCCTGGCCTTCGGCATCGCTCGCCTTCCGCCGG
>JAQIBE010000106.1 GCA_027859235.1 Desulfobulbaceae bacterium | reverse complement strand
CTTCTGGGGGAAAAGATATACGGCGTTTTCGGGCTGACCATCGATATCCTTGCCGTCTTTGCAACGGTGTTCGGCATTGCCACCTCCCTTGGCCTGGGCGCTCTGCAGATAACCAGCGGGCTGGCCTTTGTCTTTGGCACCCCCGACTCGTTTTTTGTCACGGCCCTTGTTGTCTGCTGCGTCACCGTGATGTTCATGATCTCGAGCATGACTGGCCTTGACAAGGGGATACAGCTGCTGAGCAAAATCAATATCATGATCGCCCTCGTTCTCCTGGTTTTTATGCTGGTTGCCGGTCCCACAGCCTACATTCTCAACATTTTCACATCAACCCTCGGCGACTACTTCTCCTCGCTTCTCTCCATGAGCCTGACCTCGAATCCCTTCCAGGGGTACGAATGGACCAAAAACTGGACCCTGTTCTACTGGGCCTGGTGGATCGCCTGGGCCCCCTTTGTGGGGCTTTTTGTGGCCAGCATCTCCAGGGGCAGAACCATAAGGGAGTTCATTTCAGGAGCCCTCATGGTACCCACTGTGCTGACCTTTTTGTGGTTTTCCGTTTTTGGCGGTGCCGCGCTGAACCTGGAGATCAACCAGGGGGTAAAGATCTCCGATGCTGTGTCGGATAATGTCAGCACGGCCCTGTTTGTTCTCTTCTCCCACTATCCCATGAGCAGCCTGCTCTCTTGCGTGGCAGTCATCCTGCTCATCGTCTTTTTTGTTACCTCTGCCGATTCGGCAACCTATGTCCTTGCCATGATGACCTCCGGGGGCAACCGGAATCCCTCGGCAGGGAAAAAAATCGTATGGGGCCTGACGGTGTCTGCCACGGCACTGATCCTTCTCATGTCCGGGGGGCTGGAATCCCTGCAGCGGATGTCCATTGCCGCAGCCCTTCCCCTGGTGGTGATCATGCTCTTACTGGTATGGTGCCTTCTCAGGGGGCTGATGTACGAACTCAAGGAGAGCGGGCGATGAGAGGTCAAAACCGGGCATTAAGGCCGGTATTGTTGCAGTTTTGGGCCCTTCATGTAATCCCCACAGGCGCCGGTCAAGAGAGCCGGTGCAGACGTAAATTAAAACAGAACAGCGCTTGTTCAGTGAAAAAGGAGCAGTAACAATGACAGAGAAAACAGATACCGCCGGCAGAAGGGAGCGTTTTTTTTTGAAAAGGCATATTCAGCTCCACGGCCTTGGCAGCGTGATCTTATACCAGGTGCTCATTGCCATCGGCTCAGGGGTTTCGGCCTTTGGTTACAGCATGTTCATGGTCCCGTTCAATCTGGCAGCAGGGGGGATTGGCGGCTTGAGCATTATCATCAACCACTTAACAGGTCTGCCCGCCGGTATGGTCTACCTTCTCATGAACCTGCCCCTGCTGGTCATGGGGTTTTTTCAACTGGGCCGGTGGCGGTTCCTCTTTTCCTGCGTGTTTTCCATTGTGGTCTTCTCCTTTGCGGCGGATTTTTTTGCCGCCTATCTTCCCGACATCATGAAGACCTACCCCATCACCAATGATCTGCTGCTCAATTCCATTTACGGCGGGCTCTTCTTCGGCCTCGGGGTGGGCATTGTGTTCCGGTACGGCGGCTCCTTCGGTGGGACCACCATTCCTGCCCTGATTCTTCACAAGCGCACCGGCTACCCGCTGAGTCAGACTTTTTTCTATCTGGACGGGGGGATCATCCTCCTTGCCGGTGTCGTTTTCGGCTGGGAGCTGGCCCTCCTTGGCATGCTGGCCCTTTTCTTCGCCGGTACAGCAACGGATTTTGTTTTGGAGGGGGTCAGCCAGGTGCGCACCGTCACCATCATCACCTACTCTCCTGAGGCGTTGAAGCAGGTGATCATGAAAACCCTGGGCCGGGGGATCTCCCAGTGGGAGGTGACCGGTGGGTACTCCAACGATCGGTATACCATGCTCCTATGTACCATCAGCCGTTCCCAGGTCCAGGATCTCAAGGCCATAGTGGCCGAATACGAGCCCAGGGCCTTTCTGGTCATCGGCGTGGCCCAGCAGGCAGTGGGCAGCTTCAGTTTCATGGGTCATAAAAAGAAACGCAAGAGTATAGCCGTGTCAAAGGATCCATGAGAAAAGATCCCGCGGCCGGAGAGTTGCATTGTTGTTCCGGCCGGATCAAGGCCCTCCGCACTACCTGCCCGAATCAACAATATCAT
>JAQIBE010000288.1 GCA_027859235.1 Desulfobulbaceae bacterium | reverse complement strand
AGCAAACTTGCTCCAGGGCAAATCTATACATCCCCCTTTGATCTCAATATCGAACATGATAAAATCGAACGCCCCCTCAAACCTGTCATTCGTTTCGCCATGCCCATACATAATGAGGCAGGCACATTATTGGGTGTCGGCATAGCGAATTATCTGGGAAACCAGCTCTTCTCGAAATTACAAAAGGTAAGAGAAAACCCACACGATTCATTTTCCCTGCTCACTGAAAACGGTTTCTGCATTAAAGGGGAGAATCAGGCTGTTGATTGCGACTTTATCTTTCATAAGGATCAGCCTCCGCCATTCTCTCAGAAACACCCCCAGGTATGGGCAGCAATTAATCTCCACCAAACTGGAGAGATTATTAATGACCAGGGACATTTCTTTTTCAAACATATTGACCTAGTTCCCCCGCCACCATTCCACACTCAGAACAAACAATCCCTCACCCTCATCCGCCACATGCCCCTCGACTCTTTATCTGGAGAAGAAGGCCCCTCTATTGTCATGTTATCCATGACCTTTTTGCTCTTAGGACCGCTCTTGGGTTTTCTCGGGTGGAAACTCGGGACGTATCAAGTCCACCAGAAACATCTTTTTCACGTATTGGAATATGAAGCAACCCATGACCACCTCACAGGACTCTACAACAGAAAAGTCATCCTTGACATCCTTAAACAGAACATAGCGTTGGCCACCAGACGCAACTCCCCCCTTGCCCTTGGCTATCTCGACGTTAATGACCTCAAAAAGATGAATGATGAACTCGGCCACGAGGCTGGTGACCAGATGCTTGCAGGCGCCGCAACAGCTATAGCCAGCACCATTCGTGACTCAGACTCAGTCGCCCGGGTGGGGGGCGATGAATTTTTAATCATCTTTCCTGACTGCACCAAGGAGGATGCCGTCATTGTCATGGAGCGTATCCAACTCCACTTTGCGGGGCAAGGACTTGCAGAAACAGGTCAAAAATGGTCCATAAGCATGGGGTGCACGGAACTTAAACAGGATGGCGATTCGCTCAATGCCATTATTGACCGGGCAGACAAGATGATGTATGCCCATAAGCAGTTATGCAAATGCCAGGGAGACGGAGCGCTACTGTAACTGTTAATTCTTGCCGAAAAGACGCAACTACAGGTAAAAAAGCAACAGCATCTCAAGCAGATCAGCACAACTACCTGGTAAACAAATCTCCCCAAGCACATCAACCAGACATACAACTCCAAGGAGCCATGCATGGCAGAAGTAATCTTAGAAGACCAGCAGGCAGCATTGATCCTCACCGGCACCAATGATTCCATCCAGGTGGATATGGCCTACGAGGGCCAGGAAGGGTTAGCTGCAGGGTTATGTGAGGTCATTGCCCGTAAACTTATCGAAGATGAAGGGTTCAGGGATGACCTCCTCGCCCAGATACAATTGAATGGTGCAGGTGACGATTAAGGCATTGCCATGGCTGCTGAAGTTCCCATGACAATAAGATAATCACCAGAATCCACCACATAATCCCCGGGAGGATTACTGACAAGATTACCGGCCTTGCCTTTCTGCACACCCAATACTGTCACCTGATGCTCCTTTTTCAGCCGGGTAAAGACGTCAATAAATTGTTTCCCGGCAAGGGTTGCAGGAGCAGGGATTTCATACAGATCATTTCCATACTGGGTGGACAACAGCTCAGAAACAATGCGACTGATACCATGATTTAAAGCGGCACTGGCAATGAGATGACTGGATAATTCATTACCAACAATGATCTCATCCGCTTGAGCACGAACACAATGCTGGCGGTTCTTTTCCTCCACAAGCTCGACAACGGTATAGACCCCTTCGCAGTGGCATTCAACGGTCAGGGTAGAAAGAACCACCTTGGCATCCCGCGCATTGGCATCGAGCTTATCATCTCCGAGGATTACCACTGTTTCAGCGGCTGCGGCACTGGCCCGGGCCAAGGTTTCATCGTTTACCGGACCTTTGACAAAATAGAGGTCAGGATCATCTACGGGCGTGGAGTCACATTCAGCAATGAGGACCACTGGTGTTTCACGGGTTTTAGCATCGCTGCGAATCTCTTTAAGAATAGCCAGGGCCCGATGATTCCACTCACAAATAATAATATGCTTCTCAAAATTGTACTTGCTCATTCCTTTATCTTCCTTAAGCCTGCGACTAATCATCATGGATGCAAGTGTTGCACTTAATGTCCCTAAAAGGCCAATCCCCAGAAACATAATAATAACGGCAACGGCTCGCCCCCCTCCTGTGACTGGAGAAAAATCACCGTACCCGACAGTGGTAAGCGTAACAATGGACCACCAGACAGAATCAACCCATTTCAATCCAGGCTCCAGCAGGCTGATTAAAATGGAGCTCAAGACAACGAGTGCCACCACCCAGGCCAGAACCCGATGCAGGTTTTCCTCCCGCATAAAACGCCATATTTTTTTCACAATACATACTCCCTGGTGACAAATGATACCGAACAACAGTGGTGATTTTAGACAGAAAACTACCTGGGAGTAAAAGGGTAACCACGAAGAAAAAAATCATCCTGACCAGCCCCTACCTTTCCTGCGTTAACTGCTTGAGCAGCTGCGCCGCAGCCTTATGACGACGGTTCACCTTGAGGGCAGACCGCAAAGAGGCAATCGCATCCTCTGTAAACCCCTGCTCATTCTGGGCATAGGCCAAATTAAACAAGGCCTCATCCAGATAAGGCGGAGCCTGATCCACGACCCGTGCAAACATTTTCTCCGCCTCCTCATACTCCCCCTGTAACGCGAAGATATGGCCCAGATCATAAAAGGATTCTGTCAGGTTCGGGTTCAATTTTGAGGCAAGGAGATAATTTTCCCGGGCCTTATCCAGCCTTCCCGCATCCGCATAGAGCTTACCTAACCGGTAGTGAATTTCACCCACACCCAGAAATTGCACCGCAAGACCTTCAAACAGCATTAACGCCTCTTGGGGATGATGCTTCTGCATATAAGCGCCATGACGTTGCAAACGCTTAATATCTTCAAGAGACAGCTTCTCAACGGAGACAAGATGAGATTCAAAAAAGAAGCGTGCGGCCTCTTCCGGATCCCGACTTTCCTGATAACCACCCGGGTCCGGTTCTTCAGAGAAAGACACCACTGATCGTAACGTCGACATCACCTTATCCTTACTGTCATGAACAAGCTCTGCCAATCTTCCTTCTGAAACAGCCTGACTAATAGTGGAAATATTTACAAGGAAGAATGTGCCCGCAATAGCCACCAGGAATAATGCTAATATTGGCGCCAGCCCATGGAATTTCCATGTACCGCTCTTCACCGCGGCAAGGGAGATCTTCTTATCTGCCCGCACAGGAGCGCTTGTTGCAACTTCAGCGGGGGGAGGAGGAGGAGGAGGAAGCGGACCCTTCGGTTTGCTTAGATCTGCTACAGAATCGGCAAGAGATGCGCGCCGGATGGCATCCTCTTCACGGGCGGCCTCATCCGCAAACAGTAAATGCATATACCTGCTCAAATGTTTACCCATCACAGGAGCAGCCAGAAGCTCCTTGGCACATGACTCTAAATCCATCCGCATTTGCTCAGCAGACTGATAACGCAGATGTACATCCTTATGTAACGCCTTATTGATGATACCATACAGGCTGGCCGGAAGACCCTGTCTCACATCTTCCGGGGGAATAAATTCACACTTACCCGCCTTAGTCAAAACAGCATAGGTATCGCCCGTGTAAGCCCGGTGCCCCGTTGACAATTCATAAAGCAGAAGACCGAGGACAAATAAATCTGACCGGTGATCCAGACGCTCTCCCCTGGCCTGCTCAGGGGACATGTACGCCACCTTGCCCTTGATGGAGCCAGAACGAGTGGTAGCATCATGGCTTGTAGCCTTGGCAATACCAAAGTCAATGAGTTTCACTCCCCCATCATAGGTGATGAAAATATTTTGCGGACCAAGATCCCGATGAATAATATTTAAAGGTGCGCCTGATAAATCCTTCAGAGTATGGGCATACTGCAAACCCTTGCAAATCTCCGGCAGGATATAAAACAGAGATAAAGCCAGCTTTAGAGGTTTATTTGCCTCATCCGCCTTACGCAAAAGCGTTTTCAGGTCTACCCCGGACAGATATTCCATGGAGAGGTAATAAGACTCCCCCATTTCACCAAAATCATAAATCTGCACAATATTTGCATGCTGAAGAAATGCAGCGAGCCTCGCTTCATCGATAAAGGCCTTAACAAACTCTTGCTGATCCGCCAGATGTGGCAAAATTCTCTTTATTGCGACTATCTTCTCAAACCCCTTGGCACCAATCATTTTCCCCCGAAACAGCTCTGCCATCCCACCACGAGCAATGCGTGCGTGGAGCAAATATTTTCCATACTGTTCAGGTTGAAAAGAAGACATAAATTACTTATTTTCCGGGTAAAACGAAGAAGATAAACTTTTATAACATGGGGAAACCACTGCAAATCCCACCCGCCAGCCCATGGATCTTAAATTATATAAGGATAAGACACCATATCATACTCGAGGTAAGTATTAAAAAAAATCAAACAATAACATTAATCCTGAAGCCCAAACCACGCCTACAACCCCAAAGTTCCCAACATAGCAGAGAAAATAAGCTCAAATATCTGGCTGTTCCTTGTTCTATTCTACATTCATCTGATTTTTAAGCCAACCCATGCGAATATGATACTGCTGCCCGGCATTCTGCCAGTCATCACAGGCATCAGTGATCTTCACCCTCGGCCGCGGGGCATCTTTGCCTTTGGCCTTTCGACAGATGCCGGAAGAGACATCCTCAAGCTTAAGCCATCTGCACTTTAAACATTTCTTATCCATCATCCTCTTCCCCATTGCAACTTGATTTAATACCTTGACAGCTGATACCCTTTGTTACTCATCCCCCATCTTTTTCCGCTAACCCGGCAAAAGACATGAACATATTACAACACATGGTTATAGAGCTTGGGTTATGCAGATTGACAGACAAGGACAAGATTGAGCCAGACGGCTCGATATAGTTTTTCTGGATTACCGCGGTGATTGATACTGCTTAGGCCTTTACCTTGCGGCGAATAACCGTCTTTTTCAGAGTGAGCGCTTTCACCCTGGCAATGTTATCTGCCAGATTGAAATCCTGTTCACCCACCGGAACATCACTCACCTCATGTTTATCAAGATTAGCCATGTGAATCGCGAGCTTACGGCGGTGGTTCGGCAAATCATTAAAGGTAAATTTAAACTCGCCATTAGATTTTTTATACTTTTGCCATTTTCCCTTCCAAGCTGTGCGAAACCACAGGGTATGAAATGTCCCCTCATGACGCTGCTCCGTATACTTCCGCTTTGCACTTTCTAAACATAATTTTTTCATAACGGACAACACCGACCCATCTCTACAAGAAACTAAATAAGGTTAACCCTGCTCTCAAAAAGAATTTGTAACTATTCAGTGTAAGCAGGAAACAAGCATTAACTCCAAGCTGTAACTGTTCAGATGTGCTTCATATTCGTTCATTTAGGCATTCGAAGCATACTGGTGTTATTCGAGAAGGTCAAAATGGGCGAAGATGGAGTGCAGATGAATAGTTACAAGAATTTAACCATACACTTACACAGCCATACCATCAAGCAAATAATAGTCAGCAAACCATATCAAAACTTGCATTGCCAGCCGCCAAATAAAAAAGCGGACAGAGAATCTGTCCGCTTTTAATCAGGGGTAACAGCTCCATTACACATCACATGGATTAAGAAGCCTGCTCAATGGCAACCGCAACGGTCACCGTAGCACCAACCATGGGATTATTCCCCATGCCGATGAGCCCCATCATTTCAACGTGGGCAGGCACTGAAGAGGAACCGGCAAACTGGGCATCCGAATGCATCCGGCCCATGGTATCAGTCATGCCATAGGAGGCCGGGCCCGCACCCATATTATCAGGGTGTAAGGTTCGTCCGGTACCGCCGCCAGAGGCCACAGAAAAATACTTCTTGCCCTGCTGCACACATTCCTTCTTATAGGTTCCAGCCACTGGATGTTGAAATCGGGTTGGATTCGTTGAGTTTCCGGTAATGGACACATCCACCCCTTCGAGATGATTAATAGCCACACCTTCCCGAACATCATCCGCACCATAGCACCGCACCGAGCCGCGATCACCCTCAGAGTAAACCGTCTCGCTCACAATAGAAACCGTTCCGGCCTTATAATCAAAGGCCGTCTTCACATGGGTAAAACCATTGATACGGGCAATAATATGGGCGGCATCCTTACCAAGACCGTTCAGAATAACCCGTAAAGGATCTTTTCGTACCTTATTTGCGGACTTGGCAATACCAATAGCCCCTTCAGCCGCAGCAAAGGATTCATGCCCCGCGATAAAGGCAAAACACTTGGTCTCTTCCCGCAGCAGCATTGCCGCAAGATTACCATGACCCAAACCAACCTTGCGGTCATCGGCAACAGAACCAGGAATACAAAATGCCTGCAGACCTTCACCAATGGCAGAGGCGATTTCAGAGGCAGAGGTCAGCCCCTTCTTAATGGCAATGGCCGCCCCGGCAATATATGCCCAGCAGGCATTTTCAAAACAGATAGGCTGAATTTCTTTCACCAGGGTGTACACATCAACGCCATACTCTTCACATATAGTCCGCGCCTCTGCCAATGAGCCAATCCCATATTGAGCGAGCACAGGAGTGATCTGGTCAATTCTTCTCTCAAAACTTTCAAATAATGCCATCATCTTTCTCCTGTTTACTCTTTACGTGGATCAATGGTCTTTATTGCATCGTTAAAACGACCGTAAACGCCTGTGGCATCTGCCATGGCCTTAGCCGGCTCAACGCCATCTTTAATGGCATCCATCATGATACCGATATGGACGAATTTATAGCCGATAATTTCATCATTGCTATCCAGACCAAGCTTAAGGACATATCCCTCAGCCATTTCAAGGTAACGGGGACCTTTCTTGGCACTGCCGTACATGGAACCGACAACAGAACGTAAGCCCTTACCAAGATCTTCAAGACCCGCACCAACAGGCAACCCGCCTTCGGAAAATGCGGACTGACTCCGGCCATAGACGATCTGCTGAAACAACTCCCGCATGGCGACATTAATCGCGTCACAGACAAGATCGGTATTCAGGGCTTCAAGAATAGTCTTGCCGGGTAAAATTTCACAGGCCATTGCTGCCGAGTGGGTCATCCCTGTGCAGCCAACCGTCTCAATAAGGGCCTCTTCGACGATACCGGCCTTGATATTCAGGGTCAACTTGCAGCCGCCCTGATGGGGGGCACACCAGCCGATGCCATGGGTTAAGCCACTCACATCGGTGACTTCACGCACCTGGTTCCATTGTCCTTCCTGGGGAATTGGAGAAGGACCATTCTGAGGTCCTTTCGCCACACAGCACATTTCTTCGATCTCAGAAGTATAGATCATTGTCAATTGCTCCATGTTCAGGGGCCGCTCTGAGGACCACCATCGTTAAATTGCCTGTACCCACAAACTTTAGGCACGTTTCACTTTTCAGAAACACCTTATACCTATATAGACCTTAAAATTAAATCGATTTTATTCTTCCACCATGTTTTTTTGTCACCATGGAGACAATAATCCTGAACAAAAACGAATATTTATTCTCCACTCATAAAAGAATACATCCAGAATAAGTCCTAGCCCTTCTTGCCATGGATTAAGGGTCCGGGCTTAACGGTAAGGGAGCCGTACTTATTATTAATGGCATCAATGGCATAAAGCAGATCCTGCCGGCCTGAACCGACAGGATCTGCAAACAAATGCAACTGGCGTGGATTCCCTGCCCCGGTAAGCTTGCCCATGGAAAGACCTGCCAGACGTACCGGTTTAATGCCGATCAATGTTTTAGGAATCAGCTCAAGGATGGTTTGCTGAATCAGCTTAGAATCACTGGTGGGACGGGGTAAAGTCTTTGAACGGCTTACCGAGCTAAAATCATGGTATTTTACCTTTAAAGTGATCGTCGAACCCTCAACCCCTTTACGCCGCAATCTTTCACCAACCTTGGTGGTTAGAAAAAGAAGTTCTTTTTTAATCTCTCTTTCATCCAGCAGATCCTCAGGGAATGTCTCCTCATTGCCAATGGACTTCATTGAGTTCACAGGTTCCACGTCGCGCAGATCAATGCCCCGGGCGCAATGATACATATGCCGTCCCTGCTTGCCGAATTTACGTTCCAGAATCGCCAGGGGAAAAGGAATCAGATCGCCGATGGTCTTCACCCCCATGAGATGCAGCAGAGGGATGGTCTTCTGACCCACTCCCCACAGACGCTGAATCGCCAGGGGTGCGAGGAATTCAGTTTCAAACCCGCATCCCACCACCGTAACCCCGTCAGGTTTATTCTGATCAGAGGCAATTTTTGCCACGAGCTTTGACCCGGCAATGCCGGCTGATACCGTTAAGCCAACATCAGTCAGCACCCGCTGGCGAATACAGGCGGCAATATGTTCCGCATCACCCAGCAGACGCTCACACCCTGTAACATCGAGGAAGGCCTCGTCCACCGATATCTGCTCCACCAATGGACTAAACTCCCTGAATATGGCCATGATCCGGGCAGAAATCTCTTGATAGCGCTCCATGCGCACTGGCCGAAAGATACCAGACGGACAACGTTTCCGGGCAACCACCACAGACAAGGCCGAATGCACCCCATATCTGCGCGCCTCATAGGAGGCCGCCGATACCACACCACGATCGTCCTTACCGCCGACAATGACGGGCAGCCCCTGCAGTTCTGGAAAATCAAGGACCTCAACCGAGGCATAAAAGGCATCCATATCAAGATGGATTATGGATCGATGGTTCACAGAGGGAATCCCGGTTGCCTTCTGGTGATAAACGCCACAGCAGCGGGTATCATTTCTGACACCCTGGACAGAAGAATGATGCCCGGCCACCAATAACCAGTTTCTGTATATCCGTAGCACACACCACGCAGGGTTCGCCGGATTTACCATACACCGCAAGCTCTAACTGGAAATAACCCTTTTCTCCTGAAGCATTGACATAGTCACTGATCGTGGTCCCCCCGCTCTTGATGGCCTTGGAGAGCACTCGGCGGCTTATTTCAACAATATCCCGATACTGCTTTTTGCTAATGGAACCAATGGGCGTGGTGGGCTGGATACCCGCATAAAATAAAATCTCATTGGCGTAGATATTACCAATCCCCACCACCACATGGCTGTCCATGAGAAAATTCTTAACGGGCTGAAGCCGTTTACCCGCTTTTGCATATAAATAATCCCCGCTGAAATCCTCCCAAAAGGGTTCCGGCCCGAGCTTGGCAAAAGGGTCATACCCTTCTGTGCCGTCCTGCACCACAATAAAGCCGAAACGACGGGTATCATTAAAGCGCATCTCCATACCGTCATCGAATTTAAAACAGATGTGATCGTGGAGGATCTCCGGGGAATTTTCAGGGAAGATACCCAGCCGGCCGGTCATGCCTAAATGGATCACGAGGCGGCAACTATTGTCCAACTCAAAGAGCAGATATTTGGCCCGGCGGTGGATTTTTTCAATAACACAACCAGCCACCTTCTCAGCCAGTTTCTGCCGGGGGATGAGGAGACGCAGCTCTTTTCTGCCACAGAGGATGGCTGTAACCTTACGGCCTTCAACATGGGGCTGAAGACCTTGACATATGACTTCTACTTCCGGTAATTCAGGCATTTTTCTTATCAAATTGACGATGACTTCATTATTACCCATTCAATACATGGGTAAGGTAACAGGTGCAACTGCACCCTGCTTACGGGTTGCCCATAACGGACATTGACGCCCCACACACTCGCGATTATCACCATACTGCGCACAAATCAATGCGCCACCACCACGGAGAGGTTGCTCCAGCAGTTCTGCGCTCAGCTTTGCCACCTCCTGCAGGGCCATATAGGATTCCCGCTGACAACACCTGCCCGCCGGAAGCCCAGCAATGGCGGTGAGCACCCGTGCCGTTGCGAACTGCGCCTTTTGCCGGGCCAGAGGGGTTAGAGGCGTGGCCTTGAAGAGCACGGCAAAGCCAATGCCCACACCCGTGGCCGCACCGCAGGTCCCCATGAAACCGCAGGAACCGCCTGGAACCTTTGAGCCCCGCTCAATACCGGTGAGGATATCGCCCCTGGTCACGGACAGACCTGAATTTTTCGCCACCGCCAAGATGATCCCGGGCAGCATGGCATGGTGTTCGGGGCCGTGCATGGGGATGGCCTGATGATTGCGGATTTCCACCAGGAGCTCAAGCATGTCGGTTTTAGCAGTTTGCAAACAGATCTGGCGAATGATCGCCAACCCTTCCTTTTGATGACATTTATCGCAAACAAAATGACCCGCCTCACAGGTCACATTGGTCTTGACCTCCGTATGACAATAATGACAGGCAGCCGGGCTTGGT
Source organism: Desulfobulbaceae bacterium (assembly GCA_027859235.1). GTDB lineage: Bacteria > Desulfobacterota > Desulfobulbia > Desulfobulbales > SURF-16 > JAJRUT01. Next base: position 3,309 of record JAQIBE010000288.1, on the reverse strand, counting down.
TTGGTGTCATAGGCCAGAACCCTACCGCAGACCATGCAACCCTTATCCAGGCGTGGTTCTTCAGCGGCACAGCAGGGGGACTCTGGTATTGTTTCACAGCAGGAAGCCTCAGGACCTGTAGTGCAGCAGCTGGCCATTGGCGCAATATCTGTCTGCGGCGCGCAACAGGAAGAGACCATGTCCATATTCGTCACGCCACCCTCAGCATCCACCACAAAGACAGAGTCACCTAAACCCTTAACATCGGCCAGACGCAACCGGGTCCGTTTGCCTTTTAAAAGTAAGGCACCTGACTCCGTATACACGGCCCCAAAGGGTCCGCGATAGATGAGCTCAACCCACTGCGGGACATCCGGTTTCCAGGCCCGAAAGGTCAGCGAATAAAACTGAGTGGATTCCACCTTTCTATAGGGAAACCGCTTGATGAGCTCCATGGAGGTAAACCCCGCCCCCCGCAGCATAGCCATGAGATCCTCCTGCAGCATGGCACCACCCAGACATTCCCCCCGGAACTGTTCATCGTTTTTAATGATAACGGGAATGGGGAGATCCGTAACAATATCAGACACCAGCAAACGCCCGCCGGGTTTGAGGACCCGCATAATCTCCTGAAAGGTTTTACGTTTATCAGGACTGAGATTGATCACACAGTTGGAGATCATGAGATCCGCCGTTTCATCAGCCAGAGGTATTGCCTCAAGAAATCCCTGCTTAAACTCCACGTTTTCATAGCCCAGTCTGCCACTGACCTGAGCCATGGAGGAGCGGGCGAGATCAAGCATATCATCGGTCATATCAACCCCTACAACCCTGCCACTTTCCCCCACCTTTTCAGCGGCAATGAAACATTCAACCCCGGAACCGGAACCCAGATCCACCACGGTTTCACCCCAGACCGGCGCGCCGTCAAGCACAGGGCTCCCGCAACCGTAGGAACGTTTCTTCGCCACCTCAGGGATAAAATCCACCTCAGCCTGACCCGCACCAAAGGGGTTGACGATATCGGTATTGGCAGAGAGCGCCGCCCTGGTGTAGAACTCACGCACCGAGCCGTGGCCATGATCATCCGCAAGCCCAGCCACACAATTGCAATGGGTCAGGGAAACCTCGGACCCCTCAGCACAGTCAAAGCGCACATCCCCCATCTTTAAGGCGATCTCCGGGAGATCATGGGTATGATAATGGGTCCCTTGACGCCGGATGAGCCAGAGGGCCACCTGATTGTATATCTCCACATAGGGGTCAGCGCCGACAAAGACCCCGCCCGTCATATAGGAATGATCAATATCACCGCCGCCAACGATATATTTCAAGGGATTGGCATCATAGGCTGAACCGTACAGGGTGGCATCCCGGATATCATTCAACACCGGACTCGCGCGCCACACCGTTTCAAGACCATCACTCAAGAGTCCACAATCAAGGTCAGCAATTCCCACCAGAGCAGGGGACGGATAGATATGGCCGTCAGGCCCCACCGCCAGCGACTCCCAGCCGGTATTGCTGAGATCAAAATGGGTTCCAGGGGTGGAAAACACCTGGCTGCGCAACGCCTCGATATTATCAATCACGACACCCAGCTCTTCAGCAAGGGCGGCGGCCTGAAGCAGACGGGGAACAATCTCACCAGGGGCAACATGCTCCGAGGCCGTGCCCTTACCGCGAACAAAATGATAGAGGAAATGCACATGGGAGGCGCCATGATTCTTGGCAAAACGCACGAGTTCAGCCATATCATGGAGATTGGTCCGGCATACCGCCATGGACAGGGTCACCTGCAAGCCAGCCTGACGCACCAGCTGCAGATTCGTTTCCAGCCGCTCAAAAGCACCCGTGCCGCGCATGGCATCATGGGATTCCTGCATACCGTCCACGCTGATCTGCAAATGGAGGCGTGTTGTATCCAGACTGGTAATCGCCTCCATATGTTTTTCCAGCAGCAGACCGTTGGTCAGAATGACCACATGACTTGCAGGATCCGCCAGAATCGTCTGCACCACCTCAAGAAATCCGGGGTAGATGAAGGGTTCGCCGCCTGTAAAGAGAAACAACCGGCAGCCAAGACCATACGCCTCTGACACTCCCTGGTCCAAAACGGATCGGCTCAGCGACTCCCGACAGCTTGGCCCCGCGCTGAACAGACAATGTTCACAGCTGAGGTTGCAATGGTTGGTGATATGGAACCAGCACTCCTTCAGACTCTGTAATTGGAGATGAGCGGCCCGCCCCTTATAAACAGAAGCAATCGGCCGTTCAAGCTGGGATGCCAAACGCTTTTCAGCCAGTGAGACCGGATCCTTGCCCGCAAGCAAGGCCTCCACAATGGGCTCGGCCTTGGCAGAAGGTATAAACCAGTCCGGCTGGTCAGGAAGGACATACACAGGACTTTTATTTACGGCAAACCTCTGCCAGGGGGGAAGTGTCATGGGTCATTACCTGCTTGTTTAATAAAACATGTCCTTTCCGGGACACCAGGCCAACCACTTTATTCCATTTCCATGTGAAAGGGAACATGGTATATACCCCTACCTAAAGAGAGAACCTTGAAACCGTAAACAATCCATGTTCAGTTATGGGTCTCTCCAAGACATGAAGACTTATGCGATCATATAATAGAAGCAACCAGGAAATGCGCCCTGTTACCATAGTGCGTGACTTCCAAATCGGCCCAACCGCCTCCCTGCTTATCAAAATGGGCAACACCCATGTCCTCTGCGCCGTCAGTGTTGAGGAAAAAGTTCCCCCATTCCTCAAAGGCCAGGGTACGGGCTGGATTACGGCTGAATACGGCATGCTGCCCGGATCCACCAACACCCGCATGCAACGGGAAGCGTCCCGCGGCCGCTCCGGCAGGACCTATGAAATCCAACGGCTCATCGGCCGTTCCCTGCGCATGATGGTGGACCTGGACCAGCTCGGGGAACGCACCTTCCGCATTGACTGTGATGTGCTCAATGCCGATGGCGGCACCCGCACCGCTGCCATCACCGGCGCAGCCATGGCCCTGCATGATGCCTTTGGCAAACTGGCTGCGGCTGGCACTATGCCCATGCCGAAATTCACCAGACTTGCCGCCATTTCCGCCGGCATTGTCGGTGGTGAAGCCATGCTTGATCTGGATTACAGTGAAGACTCCGGCGCCGAGGTTGACGCCAACTTCGTTCTCAGCGAGGATGGCCGCATTATTGAAGCGCAAACCACGGCCGAAGGCGCCCCCATGCCACGCAAGCAACTTGATGAACTTTTAGACCTTGCCGAAAAAGGTGTTTCTGAACTTTTAGAGCTTTGGTAGAAAAACGAAAGAACCAC
>JAQIBE010000282.1 GCA_027859235.1 Desulfobulbaceae bacterium | reverse complement strand
GATGGAATGGCTGACAGCAAGTTCCAGTCCGCTGCCCTTTTGTTGGTGGTAAAATAGGGATCAAAAATTTTGTCCAGCATAGATCCAGCAATACCAATACCATTATCTTTGATGACGATGAAAAAAGGGACAGATATATTTTCTACGGTCAACATAGTTCCCACTATATGGATAGTGCACCGCCAGATTTACCTAACTATCAATATTGACAGAGCCACTCCATCTTACGCAGCCAGCTTGGAGCCATCCAAACCAAGGCGGGAGAAGTAATTATCCGGCAGCGCCCCTTTCAGCGCCTTGTTGTTCTTCTACACCGTTGAGAGGGCGGTATCGATCTTGATGGCAATATCATCCTGCTTGGCGTGCTGCTTGACATAGGATCAGCGCGACTCCTCCGGCAGGAAAAAGACATTCTTCATGGTGTAAAACTCCACCATGTCCAGATACTTCTCCTTGCCTTCATCTAACAGCTCGGCCCGCCGTTCCTCAAACTTGTCACTGGCAAATTTCAGAAAGATCAGGCTCAGCACCACATGCTTATATTCCGACGACTCCACCGAGCCCCGCAGCTTATTCGCCGTGTCCCACAGGTTTTGCTCAAAGCCGTTTGTCTTATTATTTGCTGCCTTCTTTGCCATATACCTTTCAACCCCGTAAAATTATAAACAAAACCGCACAACAAGTTTATGTACCACAGAAGGTATATTTCTCAAGGTAAATAGGAGTAATCTTTGATAGGCACCAGGCTAAATGATTATGGATTAGGCTTGGCGGAATCGCTTAAAAACGGCTTCGGCGATTTCGTCAGCAGTATTGAGAGGCTGACCAGGCTTTGCCTGAGTTAGGTTACTACTCGTAGACCCGGTGCAGTAAAAAAGTTGCATGGCATGTGGCCAATGGGGTATAAGCAGTACTTATATTGCATGATTTATGTGCTGGTCTTAGAAGGAGGTTATGGCATGGTGGAAGGGTGGTGTCTATGTATGAATTGACGTGGATAACGAGTCAGCTTGCTTCTGGCTATGCTCCGATGTCCTATGAAGAGCTTGATAGTATCAGGACGCAGGGCATCGATGTTATTATCAATCTCTGTGGGGAATTCAGTGATCTGCATCAGATTGAGGAGAAGGCCGGGTTTGAAGTCCTGCACCTTGCCATTGCCGATGAATCCGTGCCAACGATGCTTGAACTGGAAGAGGCACTTGCCTGGCTTGATGAGGCCATTTATCTGCACAAGAAGGTGTTGGTTCATTGTCGGCATGGGCATGGGAGAACCGGTACCTTTATTTCCGCCTATCTTGTCCGTCGGGGGCATGGTCTGAAAAATGCTGAAAAGATTCTCAAAAACACCCGCGCCAATCCAACCAATTATAGTCAGTGGAAATTATTACGGAAATTTAATAAACAGGAGGGGATCCTGACCGCTTCCACTCCCCAGCTTGAAGTACAGCGTTCAGATGACCTTACTCCTTTTCTGCTGGAATATGAGGCGATCCAGCATGAGTTGATCGCTGAAGTTGCCGAGGTGCCACCACTTGCAGCCTGTGGAGAGGATAATGACGAGTGCTGTATGGAATATTTCCAATTGCAGCTTGCTGAAAGTATCTGGCTCCAGGCGATTATGAATCGCAGACTCTCTGCTGATCTACGACAGGAGGTGATGACTAAGGGGGTAGAAAATGCGGCTGTGATAAAAACGGTTCAACTGCTGCATCTGCATCACGAAAAACTTGCGACAGAAAGTTTTTCCACCCTTTTCCAATTGACCCGCACCCTCTGTCCCCTGTCCTTTGCGGGGAAATGCGCTATCTTTGAGCACCGACCCTTTCGCTGTCGTTGGCACGGGAGTGGTCTCTCTGGGCAACGGCGTAGTGAATTCTCAGATATGCTCAAACAATTATCCCAGAATATCTTTTTGGCCTTAACCGGTTCATTTCAAGCACAGGACACCCTTGAATTCTCCCTTGCCGATACGGTCTCCGGACGTTTTATCGAGGTTTGTTTTAAGGCCATGGCGGAGGGTCGACGATGAAAAAAGATATAAATGAGCAAGGCGTTCTGGTTGTGGATGACGATCGTGATATGCGTAATATACTGGCGAAGGTTATTACCCGAAAATTGGGATATACGGTACAGGTGGCCGAGTCAGCTGATCTTGCCCTGGCAATTGTTGATACTTGGCGGCCGGATGTTGTTCTTACTGATATTAAAATGCCGGGTATGGACGGTTTGGAATTTCAACGGAAGTTACGGGAAATTGATTCGAGTATTTCCTCGATCATCATGACAGGGTATGGCACTGTTGAGTTTGCTGTGCAGGCTTTAAAAGACGGGGCCTATGATTTTTTTGAAAAACCGTTTGAGAACGACCATATCCTCCCAGCTATTATGCGGGGAATGGAACGGACGAAGCTGGTGCGTGAAAATCAGCAGCTGCAGCAACAGTTGGCCGATCATCCACGGGTGATGGGTTTTGTGGGACGGTCACAGAAAATGCGCCAGACCATGGACCTGCTCCGCCGTTTAGCACCGAGTAAGGCCACCGTCCTTATCCGTGGTGAGTCGGGCACGGGCAAGGAGGTTGCTGCCCGTGCCCTGCATAGCATGAGTCCGCAGCATGGGCGAAAAATGGTTACGGTGAACTGTCCGGCGTTGCCAGAGCATATCCTTGAAAGTGAGCTCTTTGGCTATCGGAAAGGGGCTTTTACTGGAGCGGATCATGACAAAAAAGGGCTTTTTGTCGAAGCCGAGGGCTCAACGATTCTGCTGGATGAAGTTGCTGATATTCCGGTTTCTGTGCAGACTAAATTATTGCGTGTATTGCAGGAAAAAGAAATACAACCCCTTGGCCAGACAAAGACAATCCCCGTGGATGTGCGGGTGCTGGCTTCAACAAATCAGGATCTTGAAGAGAAAATGAATCGGGGTGAATTTCGGGAGGATCTTTTTTATCGGCTCAATGTGATGACGGTCACTATGCCGAGTCTTGCTGAAATAAGTTCGGATATCCCTCTGCTTGCTGTGCATTTCCTGGAAATTTTTGCCAAAGAGTATAATAGACCAGGTCTTGAGTTTACGCCGGAGGCGTTGCAATGTCTGCTGCGCCGCACATGGCGGGGCAATATTCGGGAATTGCAAAATACGATCAACAGGGGGGTGTTGTTGTGTCAGGGCGATCGTCTTTCTCGCCTTGACCTGCTCTCTGATGAGGGTGGCGGACAGGTCAATCATTCAGCAGTAGAGTCTTCTCCGTTTTGCCTGGATATCCCCTTTAAACAGGCAAAGGAAAAGATGGTCAACTCCTTTACCCGCGCCTATATCAACAATGTCCTGATGGCGAGTCAGGGGAATGTCTCCGCTGCTGCACGGCAATGTGGCATGGAACGCCAGGCTCTGCAGCGTCTTATTCGCCGGCATGGTATTGCCCTTACAGTGTTTCGGGGTGGGAGTTGAGTTCTGCTCGAGTCTCTGCTGTAAACTTGTTTCACCTGCATCTTTTTTACTGCACTTTTCTCTGTGTTTTTCTTGGCGTTACTCTTCTTATATCTATGAATTTCCCTGTTAACATACTGGAATAATTAGAAATAATTATTTTTTTTATAAAATTTACGGTTTGGCCACGATTTTGCTACAGTTTGAGTATATCTCATTTTTAAGGGGAATTACTGATGATGCCACAAACTATCGCTGGACACTCATATAGCTCCATTGTAACGCCGGCAGGCTTTGGGTTGCAGGCCACCGCTTTTAAGACTCCTGTTCTCCGGACTATTATCAGTTGTGCCTTAAAATATCTGGGTGTTCTTTGTAAAAGGTCGCCTGGGCTGAAGTTGGGCTTTGTCTGTTGTATTCTCTTGCTGTTCCCTGAAAATTGTCAGGCGCTGCAGTCCCATGGCACATCGGAAGGGGTATATGTGCATCAGATGGCGCACATTTACTTTATTGCCGGACTGATCTATCTCTACTGGGACATTAAGCGCAGTGCCTGTGCCGGTCAGGGGTGGCGCTATTTACGCATGTTCTGTCTCTTTATGATTGGTTGGAATGTAGTCGCCTTCACCGGGCATATGGCCAGTGTTGCTATTGGTGCCGAGCAGATATTCACCGGGGGCGGTTATCTTCATCATCGAATTTTAAGTCCGATCAGTTCGCTTGAACTGGTTTATTATCTGACCAGATTTGATCATCTCCTGGCTGTTCCGGCTCTCTTCTGTCTTTATCTTGCCATGAGAAATTTGAATCGTTCAGCAGGACAGGATACCGGAGGCTTGACCAAATGACGGGTCTTGCTCTCTTCCCGACCGTCCTTGTTGATATAGGAGGATCTCTGGCCAATATTATTCTGGCTTTTTTGGCTCTGCGTCATGCCTATCAACTCATGCGCCGGTGGCCTGAGAATGTGCTGTGGGGTTACCTGTTTTATACCTGTCTGGCCATTGCCGCCTTTTCTATCTCCAGGGGGGTTGGCCATATTGTTAAGCAATTGCTCCTCATGCTGGGCAATGGCGCGATCTGGTCGACCCTTTCTCCCTGGTCAGGAGGGCTTAATACCCTGCTCATGATATCGGTTGCGGCCATTGCTCTCTATTATCATAAGGGGGTTGAGGCCTATGAGGCCATACGCAATAAGACGATAAAATTAAAAGAGGCCAATTATCGCCTGAAGATTACTGCCGAGGAGTTACAGGCTCTGAATCTCAGTCTTGAGGAGAAGGTGACGGCGAGAACGATGGAGTTGTCAAAATCTGAGAAGAAGTTCAGACATCTGTTTTCCGCCTCCAAGGATATGGTTTTTTTCTGTGATATTACTCAGGAGGTGGTTGATATTAATGAGTCCGGCTCTGAAATGCTGGGGTATGAACCCAATGAACCATCTCTTTTGAATCTGGGCCAGATTTTTCACAATAGAGCTGATCTTGAATTTCACCATAAAACGCTGAAAACGGCGGGATATATCAAGGATATGGAGGTGGAGTTTGAGCGCAAGGATGGTTCGGTAATCTATGTTCTGTTCTCCTCAACGGCGGTCTATAACGATAAAAATGAACTTGTGGGTTGTGCAGGGATTGCCAAGGATATGACCCGGCTCAAGATGATGATGGAGCAGCTGCTTGCCAATGAAAAGATGGCCTCCGTCGGTCAGATGGCGGCTGGAGTTGCCCATGAGATCAATACGCCGCTGGGGGTTATTCTTGGTTATGCCCAGTTGATGAAGGATGATTTTTCTGAGGATTCCGAGACCTATGAAGGTCTTGAGGTGATTGAACGCCAGACAAAGGTGAGTCGTAAAATTGTTGCCGACCTGCTGAAATTTTCAAGACAAACCGAGAGTTCCCGGAAGAATTTCAACCTCAATGACGTTCTTGAAGATGTGGTTGCCGTGACTGAGCATAATCTCAAGCTCGATCATATCCAGGTCTTCTTACATCTTGCCGAGAATCTGCATGATGTGGTGGGTGATGCTGAGAAGCTGACTCAGGTTATTGTCAATCTCGTGAATAATGCCCATCATGCCATGGAGTCCCAGGGCGGTGGAGAGTTGCATCTGGGTACGATCTTTGATGCGGCCCAGGGGACGATTACTGTTGAGGTGCGTGATACAGGGCAGGGGATTCCAAAAGAGGTACGGGCTAAAATCTTTGATCCTTTCTTTACGACTAAACAGGTGGGTAAGGGCACAGGGCTTGGTTTGTCAGTTTCTTACGGTATTGTCCAGGATCATCAGGGCACCATTGAGGTTGAAAGTCCGGTGCAGGGTATAGCAACTGATCCCAGTCATCCGGGAACAATATTCCGGTTGGTATTCCCCAGCGCTGAAAAAACAGAACCGCCAATCATGGCATTGTAATTGTACGATCGAGCAGTTTCAAAGATCTATTCATCAACATGTAATAAGGAGGACGACAATGGCTGAAATTTTAACACTTGATGATGTCAAGGACGCCACTATTCTCATAGGGAAGATTCTGTCTAAAAAAGGACATAATGTTCACACCTTCACTGAAGAGGATGAGGCCATTGCCTTTGCCCGGGAGAATAATATTGACCTGGCCATTTTGGATATTAAGCTCAAAAAAATGAACGGCATTGAGGTCTTGGAGCAGCTCAAAAAAATTCAACCCGCCATGGGCGCCATCATGCTTACCGGCTACCCGACGGTGGACACAGCCCGCGAGGCCATCAGCCTGGGGGCAGACGAGTACTGCGTCAAGCCCATTGACAGGGATGAGCTGGAAGAAAAAGTGGCCAAGGTATTGAAAGGCAAGGGCAAAAAAGCTGCCATGACCGTCTAACTGCCCTACCCGCAAAAGGAACCGCAACGAAATGATGAAAGTTCTGGTCGTTAAAAAAACAGCCACCAGAGTACTTTTCTGAAAAAAGGAGCAAAAATATGGATCTCAAAAAAATAAATCTATCCAGGGCGAGGATCTACCAATTTCTCTCCACCCTTTACCGCGATGAAATACCCCAGGCCCTGATTGAGAGCATGGCAAACGGCCCCTTCTTCACCAAGATGGAGGAAATGCAGAAGAAATGCTCGATCCAGGATCTCTGCGCCGGTCTTCATAAGATGAGTAATGACCTGCAATCCGGCTCAGCCACCGAGGTATTCAAGAAGCTGCGGTACGAGTATGCCGATCTCTTTTTGAATGCCGGGGCCAACCCCGCCTTTCCCTATGAATCGTGCTACACCAGCCGCGAACCTCTTACCATGCAGGCACCGGTGGCCGAGTTGCGCACCATCTACCGCGAGGCTGGCATCCATAAGAGTGAGGATTACAAGGATTTGGAAGACCATATCGCTGTGGAGCTTGAGTTCATGCGTTTCCAGGCCGAGAAGGCCGCCTATGACGATGGCAACCAGGAGGCGCAATTCAGCTTCCTGCGCAGTCATCTCATGGGTTGGATTGTGGAGTTCTGCGCCGTACTTACCTCAGCGGCCAATACCGATTTCTATCGTGGCCTGGCCGAACTTACCATGAGTTTCCTCTTTAATGAACGCATGCTCTCCTTTTCCCTCTTGTCAGACCAAGAGACCAGCAACGAGTACCTTACAGCGCTGGACAACCTGGCCCAGGCCATCACAGAGCTGAATTTAGGCGATGACTTCATCACCCTGACCACCGGCACCCTGGACGAAGAGAAGGCTAAGTCCATCAAAACCCACTGCTATATCTGCCTGGGTCTCTGCGGCCAGGAGGCCAAAGTCAAGGACGGCATCATCACCGGGCTCAAAGGGCTGCCCGGCGACCCCAAGGGCGGCGGGCGTCTCTGCATCAAGGGCGCCAATGCCCAGAACAACACCTATAGCGCCTACCGCCTCAAGACCCCGCTCATCAAGGAGGATGGCCGTTTCCGCAAGGCAAGCTGGGAAGAGGCCTTGAATCTCACGGCGGAGAAGCTTAAGGGCTTTGACCCCAACACCGTGGGCTTTCACCGAGGCAACGATTTCAACAACTGGTGTCACGAGGCTGTGATGAGCGCCTACGGCACGCCGCACAAGGGGACACATCGCCAGATGTGCGATAACCCGACCCGCATGGCCAATGAACACAACTTGAGTGAGAAACGGCCCTGGATCGACTATGAGCAGAGCGAGTACATCCTCCTCTTCGGCATCAATGAGTTACAGACCTCAGCTGGCCAACGGAAGCTCGATCTTCTGAAAAAAGCAGTGAAACGCGGCGCCAAGCTGGTGGTCGTTGACCCCCGCCGCTGTGAGACCGCTGCCATTGCCAAGGAGTGGATCGCCATCACCCCGGCCACCGACGGCGCCCTGGCCATGGCCATGTGTTATGTGATTGTTAAAAACGAGCTCTACGACAAAGAGTTTGTCGAGAAATGGACCTACGGCTTTGACCAGTTTAAGAAACGCTTGCTGGGCGAGGAAGACGGCGTGGAGCGCTCTCCGCAATGGGCCGCCCCTATTTGTGGCGTACCGGCCGAGACCATTGAGCGGCTGGCCATTGAGTTTGCCCATGCCGCCCCGGCTGCCGGGGTCATTTCCTGGACCGGCGTCGCCCAGGCCGCCAATACCCTGCACGCTGTACAGGCCCTCCAGGCCTTAAACGGTCTCATGGGTACCTTTGACGCCCCTGGCGGCCCCCAGCTCTGCCGCAAATTCAAGCTGGCCTCGGCCTGGGCCGACGACCAGGCCAAGCCACCCAATAACGCCGACAAGATCAAGCTCAACAAGAGTCATCTCTGGAGCGGCTGGATCCCCGGTTATTTTGAACAGGACGTGGACGCCGGCAAGCTCAAGGCCATGCTCTGTTACTTCGGCAACCCGGTTGCCTCCTGCGGCAGCGAGCCCTCCATTAAGCGGGCCGTGGAAAAACTGGAGTTCTCCTGTGCAGTGGACTGCTACATGTCCAACACCTCCATGCTCTGCGACGTCGTTCTGCCCGACTGTACCTATCTGGAACAAAGCCGAGTGGCGGCGGACTGGATGTATGAATCGTTCATCTCCCTGGGCCAAAAGGCGATTACCCCCCTCTACCAGGCCAAACCAGTAGTATGGATCTTCTCCGAACTGGCCCGCCGCCTTGGTTTTGGCGAGTATTTCCCCTGGAAGAATGATGATGAGTACATGGAAAACCAGATGCGCAACCAGCCCATCTCCCTGGAGGAGCTTAAAAAAGTGGGCTACCATATCACCGACCAGAAGGAATACTACAAATATAAGGAGTGGGGCAGCCTCAACCCGCCAGCGGGCTACGGCTCCTCCGGCAACACCAAGACCGGCAAATACAACTTCGTAAACCCAATGGCCGAGGAAAACGGGGTGGATGGCCTGCCCGATTATAAAGAACCGTGGGCTGACTGGCCTGAGCTTCAGCCCGATGAGGAATTCCCCATGATCACCGGCTTTTTCCGGGTCGTCGAGCATGAACACACCTCCACCTTCTGGAATATCGGCCTCATGAAACAATGTGGCAGTAACGACATCTGGATCAATTACGTGGATGCCAAGCAACGTGGGATCAAGGATGGTGACAAGGTTCGAGTCCGCTCGCCCTGGGCAGAGATCACCACAACCGCCAAGGTAACCTGGGATATTCGCCAGGGGGTTCTGGCTACGGCTGGAGGTTTTGGCAACAAGCGCGGCCTGGAGGGGGATCCCAAATACCCGCAGTTCAAGGGCTTTAACTCCAACATGCTTATGCCGCCCAATGTGGCCTGTAAATGGACGGGAACCCCGCCCCTCAAATACATCAAGACCACCATCGAGAAGGTGTGAGAAAGGTGGAGACGGTGACAAAAACCAGCAAAGAGCAGGAATATCTCCAGGTTTTCCAAAAGGTGACCCGGCTTATCAGCATGGTCCTTGACCCGCAACAGGTCATGGATACGGTGGTGCACCGTCTCCCCACACTCCTGGATGTGGATGCTGCCACCATCCGCCTGCTGGACAGCTCCACCAACACCTTTGTCCTCGGCGCGGCCCAAGGGGTATCCGACGAGTACCTGTCCCGTGCTGCCATCGACAGCGAAGAGGCCATGGCCATGATCATGAGTGGGCATCCCGTGACCACGACCGAGCTTACCAGTGAAGAAATGGCCAGGGAGGGTATTGTCTCAATCCTCTCCCTGCCCATTACCTTTCAGGGCCACATCATGGGCATCATGCGTCTGCTCACCCGCAAGGCCCGCATCTTTTCCACCACAGACATCTCTTTTTCCATGGCCCTGGCTGAACAGATCGGGGTGGCCATCTCCAATGCCCGTCTGTTCAGCGAGATGGAAAACCAGGTGGACTTCCTACAGGAGGTGCGCACCATCTCGCGGCTGGTCAACTCCACCCTGGACCTGAACACCATCTTACAGACCATCGTGGAAAAACTCCCCCAGATCATGAGGGTGAAGGCGTGCACCATCCGCCTGCTGCAACCGGAGACCAACAAGCTTGAGTTAGTGGCCGCTTCCGGCCTCTCTGCCGCATATCTGCAACGCGGCTCCATCAGGAAGGAAGACTCCATCTTCGTGGCCCTGAAGGGTGAGCCCGTGGCCATCTTTGATGCCCCTAGCGACAAGCGGGTCTTATACCATGAAGCGCTGCGTCAGGAAGGCATCAAATCAATCCTGGCCGTGCCCATTAAAAAGGGCAATGAGGTGATAGGCGTCTTGCGGCTCCTCACCAATGAGCACCACTGCTTTACAGCCAGTGAGGTCAGCTTTGCGGTGACTGCCGCCGAGGAGGGCGGCAATGCCATCCAGAATTCGCGCACCTACCAGAAGATCACCCTGCTCTTTAACCAGATCGAGGAAAACGAACGCTTCCTGCAGGACATCCTCGATTCCCTCTCCATCCAGCTCATGGTGCTGAATACCAAGAAACATGTGGTTATGGTTAACCGTCTCTTTCTGGAGGAGAATAACCTGCGCGAAGATGAGGTTCTGGGTCAACCCTTCCAGCTCATTGCCCCCTGGAGCTTGGAGGGGCAACCCTGCCTGTGTGACACTATCCTGGCCAGCAAGGAAAAGGCCACAGCCATCGTTGAAGTAGAGAACAAGGGGCAGAAACAGTGGTTTGAACAGACAGCCACCCCGATTCTGGCAGAGGATGGCGCCGTGGAGTTTGTCATTGAGGCGGTGCGTGACATCACCTCCTCCCAGCTGCTGGCCCAGGAAAAAATGGAGCGTATGAAGCTGGAAGGCGTCCTGGAGATGGCCGGTACGGCGGCCCATGAACTCAACACACCCCTCTTTGCGGCCCTGGGGGCTGCTCAGCTTATGCAGGAGGATCTCGAGGATGAGGAAATGCTCGAGGATATGGCCATGATCATTCGCAACATGAAAATCATGGGCGAGCTGACCAGAAAAATGACCAGTATGACCGGCTTCGACAGCAAGCAATACGTTGGTGACACCAAAATCATCAATTTTGCCCCGGGAGAGCAAGGAGGATAGCATAACAACAACGCCTTAGAAAAAGATCTGCTGTTGACAAGCAACAGTCAAGACAACACCCGCTACAGCGGGGACAAAAAAAATGGAGGTATCATGATGAAAAGAATCAACCTGCTGGTCAGCCTGGCAATTGTCAGCCTACTGGCCTTTGCCACCTCATCCTGGGCCGTGGACGCCCAGTTATCTGGCAGCACCATCAAGGCCGGGGCGCCTGTCACGGTGACCGGCACCATTACCCCTGGGGAGGATCTCTATGTGGTGGTCAGTACGGACAAGATGTTTTCAGCTGCCGACGCCCCTGGTCCCAAGGAAAGGTCACGATTACTGAATGGCAAGGATGGTAAGAATGCCTTTGGCGCCACGGCCATCCCGCCCAGCTATTATGTGCTGACCAACGTGCCTGAAAAGCTGGCCACCCCGACAGTGGCCGCCAAGGGACAAAATACCGGCATTTTTGCCTTTCCACCATTCAAGTACAACGTAAAGGTCAACAAAATTAAAAAATGGGGCGATATTGATCCTGCTACTCAGAAAATGCTTGGTTCGATCAACAGCGAGGCGCAGTGGAAATTCCTGACCTTCACCCATGAAAAGAAATTCGGTATCAATACCATCGTCAAGGAAAAACCAAACACCGGTGGTAACGCCCGGATGATCATGTCCGATCATGGTCAACAGCCCGAACAATGGAACGAGGGTGTTTCGGTGCAGCTCGATAAGGCTACCGGCAAATTTACTGCCACCATGTCACCCTACAAAAACCTGGCTCCAGACACTGTCATGGCCGTTTATGTGAATGGCGAGAAACTTGCAAATACCTTTACCATTGAAAAATCAGGCTTCTTTTTCACACAGGGTAATGTGTATATGAATCCGCTGATCATCTTTATCGGCGCATTTATCATTGGCGTGCTCTTTGTTATCATGGGTGCTGCCGGTGGTCTGTTTACTGCGGCCTTTCAGATTACCGTTATCGGCACCAAGGGTCCCGTCGGTATTAATGCCGGTAACACCATCAAACCCACCAACCTGTTTTTGACCATGTGTTCACCGATCACAAGCCTGAAGACCTTTGTCAAAGAAAAACGGTTTGCCTATCCGGTGGCCATTCCCTTTGCCATCGGTATCGTGACCGGCGCCTTCTTTATCGGCCCACCTCTGTCAGCCAAGTACCTGAACCTGGCCGCCTTTAAATTTTATCTTGGTATCATATGCCTTGTCATCGGCATCAAGCTGTTCACGGAATCACTGCCTGGGTCCATTGCCAAGAAAAAGGCCATGAAGGCCATTGTTCAGAAATTCAATGCAGCCGTGAAAGAGGCCAAAGCGTCTGGTACGGCCATGAAGATGGGTTCCATTGAATTTGACAAGTTCAACCCCATCAAATTTGACATGCGGTTCTGGGGCGAGACCTTTGTTGCCAAGCCTCTGCTGATGCTGATCGGTGGTGTTATCATGGGTGTAATCGCCTCCTCCTTTGGTGTCGGCGGTGGTTTTATGTTCATGCCCTTTATGACCACCATGGTCGGTTACCCCATGTACCTTGCGGTTCCCATTGCCCTGGCTGGAACTTTTGCCACCTCTGTTGGTGCTATTTCCAAATATGTCATGATGGGCTACCAGCCTGACTGGATCATGGCGGCACTGATTGCCGCCGGGGCCATGTGCGGCGGTGTCGTTGGGCCTAAAATCCAAAAGAAGCTTCCTGAGATCTTCCTGAAGCGGGCGCTGGCATTTGCACTCATTTTAACTTTCATGAAATACACAGGCCTGCTCTGGTTTATGCGGTAAAATAAAGAGCAACAATGGGGGTGAACATAAGTTCACCCCCATTTTCCCGTTCACTGTTGTCCATGGACTTTTGAAATGGTTTTACTTAACACACTTCTCGACAAGATATTTTACGGCCTCATCGAGCCGCTGTTTGGCCTTATGGGGCAAGGGCTGAGTATCGTCCTTATCAAACCTTTTGTGGCTCTTGGGGTTCCGCTTCCACTCCATGTTGCCCTGTTGGCCGTCCTGTTGGCCCTCTATGCCTTCTGGCTACGCGCCAGGCTCCGAGTGGATGAAAAGGTAGCGGTCTTTAACCTGGCCTTTGCGGCAAAAAGAGAACAGCAGAAAGATTTACAGCTTATCAGCAACAAGTACAGCCGTAGTGGACTGAAAAAAGCCACCGACGATGAACTCAACGATGATTTCAACACCTATCTGGCCCACCATTACGGGCGCTACGTCCTGATCTATCTGCTCCCTATTTTTCTGACCATGGCCTGGCTCAACACTATCTTCTCCGACATCTTTCTCATCGAAAGGGTAGGAATCCCATACGTCTTACCGGTACCGGATAACAATTACGGGGTGCAGGGCTTATCCGTCACCTGTGTCTTCCTGGTCAGCTATATTATTGCCTTGACCAGTGGCTTTCAGATAAAAAAAAAATGGCAAAAGAAAACGGAAAAGGCCTCGTAACCCGGCTAATAGCTCCATCTTCCTGAGACTCTTCATAACGCCCCTGCTCTAAGCGGTGGAAAGGGATGGTTGTTCTCCGTTTGGGACTGACCTCCCAGACCCCGTGACAGCACCGCCCCGGACTGACCAGGGCCAAAAAAACATGAGCGTGCCAACATGATCCACTCTCTTCGCCAATTTGCCAAACAAATACTGCAACCGAAAGAGGCGGGCCAAGAGAAGTACATCACCTTTAAGAAGCTGCTCAACAACGACCAACACTGCCACGAGTTGCTGGCCGAGCTGGAGGAGCTTTATTACCAGAAAAAAAACATCGATGTTCAAGTTGTCGGCAGAGTGTTCAGGGAACTATCAACAGCCGTGGCTGCCCTGGTTCGCGACCTGCACCAGCTCATGCCTGATCGTTATAATATCCTTGACGACTATCATAAGAAATTTGACTTTTACTGCCGCTTTGCCCTTGCCCCCCCCTGAGATATCTCTCTCTCCTCCGTTCACCCTCCCTCTTCAGAGGTTGTCCGAAAATGATCTCCAGGTCGGGGGCAAGGCTTTTCATCTCAGCCAGATCCACCAGGAATTAGGATTGCCGGTGCCAGATGGCTTTATCATCACCACCGCAGCCTACAATCTTTTTCTGGAGGATAATGGCCTGCGACCCCGTATTGACCAACAACTGGCCAACCTGGACATCGAATCTGAATCCTCCCTGACCACTACCTCCCAGGTCATTACCGCTCTCATCCTCGCAGCCGATCTGCCCAGCCAGCTGGGAAAAGAGATTCTCAGCGTTGGCCTAAAGTTGCAGCATAATTTTCCCTCCTCCTTTGCCGTGCGCTCCAGCGCCGTGGCGGAAGATTCCGCCATC
The DNA here is from genome assembly GCA_027859235.1 of Desulfobulbaceae bacterium. Classification (GTDB taxonomy): domain Bacteria; phylum Desulfobacterota; class Desulfobulbia; order Desulfobulbales; family SURF-16; genus JAJRUT01. The sequence continues at coordinate 1,486 of JAQIBE010000282.1, read as the reverse complement.
TCCTTTGCCGGTCAGTATCACTCAGAGCTGGGTGTTCGGCCCTCCACCCTGCTCGCCGCCTATAAAAAGGTGGTGGCCAGCAAATACTCCCCACGCGCCCTCACCTACCGCATCCGCCATGGCCTCATTGATGACGAAGTACCCATGGCTGTGCTGGTGCTTGAGATGATCGTGCCCCTTGTCAGTGGGGTGTGGATCAGCTGCCAGCCGGCCTCTCTCAAGAGCAGGCCCTCCAGCTTGGCCGGTGGAGTCAGCAGGCCGCGGCCTTTTATCATGCCCCCCAGGAGATGGAGTGGTGCCTTGACCAAGATAACAACCTGCTGATTCTGCAATGTCGCTCCCTTGTCATGCAGGAGGATGATCCCGCCCAAGTCGACCTTCCGGCCATCAATCTCCTGCCCCTGCTCCTCCAGGGCGGCGAAACAGCCAGCCGTGGCCTGGCCTGCGGTCCCATTTGTCACCTGAAATCAGCTGCCCATCTTGACGACATCCCCAACAATGTCATCCTGGTCTGCCGCCACACCCCGCCCAGCCTGGCCCAGCTTCTGCCACGGCTGGCTGGCGTGGTGGCCGAGCAGGGTTCAATGGCCGACCATTTTGCCTCGGTGGCCAGGGAGACCGGTGTACCGGTGTTGGTTAAATGCAACCAGGCCTGTAGCCGGTTACACGCTGGCGCGGATGCGACCCTCTGGGCCGACAACCAAACGCTTTATAGTGGAACTCTTGATCTGCCCCCGGCCAGGCCAAGCCAACCCCGGCCATCAACCCCGGTAGAGAAAGCCTTTACCATGGCGATGAAATTCATCTCCCCCTTGCGCCTTCTCAACCCCGCATCAGCCACCTTTAGAGCCACAGAATGCCGCTCCTTCCATGATATTATCCGTTTCTGCCATGAGAAGGGAGTGCAGGCCATGTTCGACCAGGCCGCAAGTGGCCTGGTGCGCAAGGGCGGCACCCAGCAACTGCGCTCTGCTGTCCCCCTTGCCCTCTTTGTCCTTGATATTGGTGATGGCGTGGTCTCCCCCACCAAGGAGATTGAACTGATTCACATCACCTCAGTACCGCTGCTCGCCCTGTGGAAGGGGCTCACCCATCCGGCCATCAACTGGAGCAAACACGATCATTTCGACTGGAAGGCTTTTGACGACATTGCCCTGGCCGGCGGTATGGCCCGTAAAAATGACGTAAGCTTTGCAAGCTTTGCCCTGGTATCCTCCGACTACCTCAACCTTAACCTGCGCTTTGGTTACCACTTTGTCCTCCTTGATGCCCTATGCGGCCCAACGAGCAAAAACAACTATATCATGCTGCGCTTTGCCGGTGGCGGCGGTAAGGTGCAGGGCAAAAACCTGCGGTTGCTCTTCATGTGTAAGCGTCACTCAAACCCCATCTTAAAAAATCATCGCAGCTATGTCATACTCTCGGCAATTATCAATCTTGACCGAAGGAGAAACTGACATGGCAACGAAGAGTAGGCACGATCAGT
>JAQIBE010000276.1 GCA_027859235.1 Desulfobulbaceae bacterium | reverse complement strand
AATCTGACTAAACCCCTGTTGTCGGCATCAATCTTAACGGCCCCTAATATCGTTCAGTAAGGTTAATTGTTTTTTGATTTAAGCTGAATTGCCTGTCATACTAAAGCCAGCGGTCATATTTCTGTCATTTAACTAAGGAGTCGCTATGAAATTTTTCATGAAACTGTTCAAGGCCCTTAACTCTGCCCAGACCCCCTGGCAGGTGACGCTGGCCATGGCCCTCGGCATGGTGGCGGGGCTTACGCCAGTGTCGGGCATTCAGTCCATTATCATCCTGCTCCTGGTGTTTATCTTGAACATCCATCTCGGGCTCTTTTTCGTGGCCTCAGCCTTTTTTGCAGGAATCGGCTATCTCTTTGATCCATGGTTTGAGAAGGTCGGCTACGTCTTGTTAACGAGCGACAGCCTTAAGGGGTTATGGACAGCTTGTTATAACTCCGGTCTGGTGCGCATGAGTTATTTCAACAATACATTGGCACTTGGTTCCACTGTGGTGGCCTTAATTCTGGCAGTCCCCCTCTATTTCCTCCTGGGGTGGATGATCAACCGCTATCGGAACAGACTTTCAACTATTCTTGGCAAATACCCACGTCTGGGCTTATTCGGTATATTAAAGGCCTCAGAGGTAAAAGATCCTCTCCTGCGCTGGTGGGGGGCAGGACTCTTTGTCGCCATTACAATACTGGTGGCCGTCATAGGGCTCATTGTTATTGATCCAGTGGTGAAATGGGGGCTGGAGTCCGGAGGCAGCATGGCGTTACAGCGTGATGTCCGTATTGGTGATGTCGATGTGAAGTTGACCGAAGGGGCTATTACGATTAAGCGCATTGAAGTGGCGGGTGAACAGAAAGATATCGACGCCCTTTCTATTGAACAGGCGTCTTTTGACATTGCCTTAAAGGATCTGTTGATGAATCGCACCCATATTGAGACTATCGGTATCACAGGCATGGGGTTTAACACCTCGGCCACCTTAACCAAACCACCGGCCGTTCCAACCAAAACATCTGCAGAAGCCGCAGGTAAAACAAAGATAGCCTTACCCGCCTTTGCGCTGCCGACACCCGAGTCCATTCTGGCTAATGCCGATCTGAAATCGGTCAAGGCCTATAACGAGTCAAAGAAAGAGCTGGGCGAGATCCTGGCCAAGTGGCAGAACGTTGCGAAGACGGATTTATCCGGTGACAGTCTGGCGGGTTTACAGAAAGAGTTTGCCAGGTTGAAGGAAAGGAGTGGATCGAAGGATCCGGCGCAATTACTGGAACTGGCAGGCGAGGTGGCGACCTTTACCGACAAGGTCAAGGCGCAGCAGCAACGGCTCACGTCTCTTAAGGAGGCGTTCGCTGGCGACCAGAAACGTATTCAACAACTCTACCGCAACTTGGAGCAGGCCTCAGCTGCGGATTATACTCAGCTGCAGTCGGCCTATTCCCTTGACGGGAATGGGGCGATGAATGTGATCGGTCTGCTGTTCAGCGATAAAATCAAGACCTATCTGAGCCGGGCCGAACGTTATTACACCATGGCTGCCCCTTACCTTGCCAGTGAGCCAACCCCTCCGGTTCCACCCCGGGGAGAAGGGCGCTGGCTCAAGTTTCCACTGACAGGTCCAACGCCCAATCTCTGGATTGCCAAAACAGAGATCGACGGGATATTGAACCAGCAATCCTTTAAGGCCACAGTAAATGACATCTCCGACAATCAACAAGCCCTTGGCCTCCCCTTACGCTTCAGCGCTGCAAGTGATGGGCCGCAGATCAGTAAACTTGTCATCCAGGGTGAGGATAACCGACTTGGCGAGACCGGCATGGATACCGTAACATTTGCATCCCAGGGGGTCCGCCTTGCGGGATTAACCTTTGATGCGCTGCAGATTGAGCAGTGTCGTATGAATTTCAAAGGTAAGATTTCCCTCACCGGGATGAGTGACCTCCAGGGGAACACCACGCTTGGTTTCACTGAAACAGGTATGACCATGAAGGGTGAGGATCAGACGGCAAAGATTCTCACGGATATCCTGAGTTCCGTTAAGGCGTTTAAGGTCGGAGTAACCCTTGGTGGAACGTTCAAGGCACCGCAGGTCGGTGTGAGTAGTGATCTGGACAAACAGCTGGCCCGGGGAGTGATGGCCGGGGTTGCAGAACAGGCGACAGCCTATAAATCTGAACTCAAAGGGCTGTTGGCTGATAAAACCAGTGGCCAGCTTGGCTCACTTAAAGGGGACGCCGGTGGTCTTGTTGATATTAAAGGGCTGGCAAATGATCAGAACAAGGTTCTCGGCGGGCTGACCCGCGAGGCCGGAGCCCTCCTGGATACCGGCGGGGTTGGCGGAGCACTGAAAGGGTTAAAACTTTTTTGATGTTTATCAATCTGCAGGATGCCATGAATTCGGTTGTTGGTCGGGCTGATCAGACCCTTGTTTTTTATACACAGGTCCGACCATCGGGGAAGGGTTGATATGGTGAATTTCCACGGGTAAGCCGTACACCTCTTCCACCATGGCGGCCGTGACCTTTACCCTTGTCCTTTCTTGCTATATCTTGGTGGGTGCCATCATCCAGGGTATGGTGCTGGAATTTCGCACCGTAACAGACGGATGAAATGGACTGTTACGGTGCGGATGCCCACTAGATAGGTAAATACTTAACTGTCTTCATCCTCTGCTTCCTTTTTCTCGAGACATCTGCCAATCTGCTTTTCCACCTGCGCTGATATGGATTGCACATGCAAATCTCTCTGAGGGAAAGGTATTTCAATCCCAGCCTCTTTGATCTTTCTAAAGAGGGTAAAATAATAATCACTTCGTAATCCCGACAAGGCCTGCAATTGGTACATGCGGCACCAGACCCTGATTGAGAAATCAAGGCTGCTGTCGCCAAAGCCGTCAAAAATAACTCGAACCGGATGATCAGCATCTTCCTGGGTTATTTTAACTTCCCGCGCACTTTCTTCTGCTATGCGGACAATTTCATCCGGATCGGATCCATAGGCGACCCCAAAGGGTATTGTCAGTCTGCGCCAGTCATCGCCATAGGTCCAGGTATTCACCCGGCCGGAAATAAACTCTGAGTTGGGGACAATGACATCGTCGCCATTTACGGTTCTGATAATGGTTGAGCGAATAGCAACTTTTTTCACCTGACCTGTAAGGTCGTTCTCGAGTTTAACAATATCCCCTGCTTTGATCACCTGTTCACTGAGGAGGATAATGCCGCTGATGAAGTTATTCGTAATTGCTTGGAGCCCAAAACCTATACCAACACCAAGGGCGCCAAAAATGACGGTGAGATTGCTTAGATTAACCCCGACGAGGCTGAGTATGATGAAAAAAGTCATGACTACTGCAAAATAATAGCCCAGGGTCGTAATGGATGTAACGGCTCCGAATGACAAGTGTGTTTTTTTATGCAATATGGATGAGGTTTTTCTGCGGAGCAAACGCAACAGCATGAAGCCGGCAATGAGCAGAAAAATAAATTTAAGGATGATGCTCAGGCTGAGATCGACTTCTCCCATGGAAAAAAATGGATAATAGAGAATAGATTGGGTCTTTGCCCAGGACGCTTTTACATTTTTCTCAAAATACACCCGGATATTCTCAGACAGGGGCATTTCTTTTTGGAGAATATCAATAAACCAGTTGATCTCTGCTGCGAGAACACGGGTATCATTTTGATTATCCAA
>JAQIBE010000232.1 GCA_027859235.1 Desulfobulbaceae bacterium | reverse complement strand
TTCACCCCATCGCTGATCACGCAGAAACCGTTGTATTTGAAGAGCTCCGGGATGTCGCGCTTATAGCGCACCGTCAGCTGAACATAGGCATCATGGATGGTGGCCTCCTCACGGATGGCGCTCTTGAACTCAAAGACCACCAGGGGCAGACCGTTGATGTAAAGGATACCGTCTGGGATGCGTTTTTCGTAGCCGGTGATCTCCAGCTGGTTGACCATCTTGTAGATATTGCGACTGGTCAGGTAGGGCGGACTGGCCTCAGCAGCCATGACATGGTGCTGCGCGGCCTCACCAGCGGCAAAAGCCGCCTGGGGCAGATCGTGATAGTCGATGAGCTGGATATAGAGATCCTTCTGGCTCCGATCATCCCGCTTGAACAGGAAGCCGTCAGAGACCATCTTCATGACCGCCTTGTTGGACTCGTAGAGATCGGAGGCGGGCAACAGCTCTAATTTACGGACAATAGCGTCGATTTCGCCGGGGGTGATCTTGTCGTCCCCATAGCGGCCGGCCAGAAATTTTTTGAGGTCTTCCTTGATGATGACCTCGCCCGGTTCCCGGCTGATGGTTTCGCCCAGGACATGGGGATAGCCCTCCTTGCCCAGCAGCTCGACAATGGCCTGTTCCAGCCGTGCCTCGGTGAATTTCATCCTTCCACCGAGAGGTCATTCACCGACATCAATGTATATCGCGGTCGGCCTTGGCCAACTTGCATGACATTGAGTTTTATTGTTACCTGGTTATGTAGCCATTCACGATTAAGAATGTCGGGATCACCAATGGAAGCATCCACCTTGCCACGGATCAGCCCTTCTTGATCGGATAGCTTGAACTCAAAGGTTCTTCCGGTGGGCAGAACCCCCTGAAACTCCCCGCGATAACTTTCTTCAGACTCCTGGATATTGTCATCCTTGAGCCGGGCAGATGAGGTTTTGAGTTGTTCGTAATCTACGTATCGGAAAAATCTGTCGCCGAACTCCAGACCGCACCAGGCATGCTGCTGCACCAACAACTCTAGAAATTCATAAACTTTTTTGACCGCCCTTGGGTGAACCTCTTCGATGACCTCTGCCACATCATCATCGCTGCCTTCGGCTGCCAGCCTGAACAATGTCTCGATTTTCCTCATGGCCTCCTCGGCCTTTTCAAGTTCGGGAAACAGGGTTTGCGGTTGGGCTGGTAATTCAAATTCAAATCCAAATGACCCGATGGCGGTGCCGGTAATTAGTAATTGGTGTTTATCCTTGTGGGGAATAGGGCCGATATGCCGCAAGCCCTCACTTAGCCCCGCCGCAACAGCGGCAAAAGCATCGGAAAAGGCTCCCGCTGCCTTAGATCCAAAATCGGCCGAGATTCCGTGACTACCAAAAACAGGTTTGCCTCTAAAAGTAAGTCGCGCCTTGGCAGCTTCTTTATGATGACCTAATGCGGTTAACGTTTGTTTTGCCGTTTGCATCCGAGCCTCTAAACTCATCCGTTCGATAACATTTTCTTCTGGAATGGTTGCAAGCAACTCCTGTAATTCGCGGATTTCTGAAGCTACTGACATATATTGATTATTCATGATGCGCTCCTCCACTTAAATTAAGGATTGCCCTTGCATCAGCATCTTGGGATGCGTCAAGATCAACCTGTACAAACCCTTTCCATAATCCATTTCGGCGGTGCGACCACATACTGTACCAATATGAAATACACTTGACCTGCCCGGCATTGAGTGGCTGCCCCAATACGCTGAAATAGCCATCAACGGCGAATGTTGATTTTAGATAACTTTGATCAAACAATCGGGGTGATTTCTGAGCCATCGACCGTTGATCTTCTCCTGCAGGGAGATATAAAAAAGTTACCACATCCATGTCACCAGGTGGACGATTTTCCAGAGTTTCAATATTTTCCAGGAAACTTCCATCCAACCATTGAAAGCCCGAGTTTATGCCTAATGCGTGCAATTCTTCACGGAACTTGAGGAAACCTTCCAAGATTTGCATACGATCAGGAGATGTGGCAAAGCGATCCACGAGTGAAATGAGATCAATCTGATAGGGCGAGCGTTCCGGGCTGCTCCCAGACATTCCCGGCTTCACCGGAGGCAACACCCCGGCGCTGCTCCATGCCGGAAGACTTCCTGTAGTGGTCATATATTTGCCTCTTTGTTCCCCAGATTATTCCGTCTTTCAGGCAGCCTCATTTCTGATGCCTCCACCAGTTTTCCGGCATTACGGATACGGACTTCACCGGAAAGGAGTTTGGGGAGCAAGGTGTCGCGGAGGTTTGATAAGGTTTGAACGGCTTCCCCATTGCTCAACATCTTAGTGAAGTTACCATCAACCATACTGTTAAATACACTAACCACCTCATCACCTGCTTTTAGTATTGAGGTTTTCATGATAGTCCCTGCGCTAACATTAGGTTGGGCGCTCCCATGTGCGACATTAACGATGTAGTCGATTACGTTTTTCTGACTTAGACAACAATACACAAACCAAATTTTCTTACTTATAGTGTCAATGGGATGAAATTTGGCAACACGCTGATTCAAAAGATATTTTTTTTCTATTTCTGGTATCAAAAGGCCAAACTTACCAACGGTTGCCCCTGTCATTGCCATGAGTAAATCGCCAGAGGAAAGCAAAAAGTTTTCTACCTTGCTGGCTATATCCTCGGGGATATGTTGCACATCTGTGATGTTAACTGTCCTGTCGCTGTTTATGTTTTTTATTTTGATTACTGGGAAACCCGAAGTTGTAAAATCTTTACCCTTAAACGCATACCCTCCCTTTACAAAACAAACATCAGCCAGGGAGCCAACCTCCCACCCCTTGGGAATCCAGCCCAGCTCGGCGCTGTCAATGAACTCGTCGGGGAAGAGGGTGCGGATTTCGGCGGGCAGGGGCTGGCGCTTATCGCCGAGGGCGGCGCGGGCAGCAGCCCTTTCGCTGAGCTCGGCGGGGATTTCCTTGCCGCTGGCCAGGGCGTTGTCGATCACCGGGTCAAAATCGACAAACCAGCTCTTGAACAACGCCTGGGCCATGGACTCCAAGGTATCATTCATCCGCCGGTTCAACTCAATCCGGTCATCCAGCGCCCCCAACACATGGGCAATGGCTTTTTGTTCGGGGAGGGGTGGTAATACAATATCAATATTTCTCAGAACCTTGCCGCTTACAAATGGCATGGTTGAGGAAGAGTCTAATGCTCGTATATATTCTCTAGTGGCCTTGTTATTAAAAAAATAGGTTAAATATTTTGAATCAACAGTGTCTTTTTTAGGCACTATTCTGAATACATTCCAGGCAATAATGAAACGTTCCTCTTTTTCAATTAAAGCCGCACTCCCTAATCGAGAGCCTATATTAGTAAATAGAATATCTCCGCAATTCGGCTTCACAGAGTCTTTGAGACTGCGGTAAGTGCTACTATCAACATAGACAACATCATGGAAGTCAACTTTGTAGGGCAAAACATTCTTTGCTCTTACGACCTTAATCCCACTATCGGAATAGACAACATTTTCTGTTGTAGTATTAACTCCCTGATTTGATGCTATAAATATATCACCTAGTTTGTATTCTCCCCACTCACTCCCCATAACCCAACACCTCCAAATTGCGGCGGATGACACCGTCCAGCTTCACTGATTCGCGCATCTGCTCATAGAGGATGGCGCTCAGATCGGCCATCTTCTCCTCAAAGGGGATGCCGTCATCCTCCAGCTTCTCGGCCCCCACATAACGGCCCGGGGTGAGGACATAGTCGTTGGCCTTGATCTCCGCCAGGGTGGCGGACTTGCAGAAGCCTGGCTTGTCCTCATACTCACCCGCCTCTACTTCGCCCCGCCAGGCATGATAGGTGCGGGCGATCTCACCGATCTCATCTCCCGACAAATCTCGGTGAACCCGGTCAACCAAGGTGCCCATCTTGCGGGCATCGATAAACAGGGTCTTGCCCTGGCGGTCACGAAAACCCCGCGTGGAGTCGGCCTTCTTATTGCGGCTGAGAAACCAGAGGCAGACCGGAATCGGGGTGGTGTAGAAGAGCTGGCCGGGCATGGCAATCATGCAGTCCACCAGATCATTTTCAATGATCTTCCGGCGGATCTCCCCTTCAGAATTGGTGCTGGTGGACATAGATCCATTGGCCAGGACAAAACCGGCTACGCCGTTCTGGGAGAGCTTGGAGACCATGTGGAGAATCCAGGCATAGTTGGCATTGCCCGTCGGCGGCACCTCGTAACCGGCCCAGCGCGGATCGTCGGTGAGTTCGTCGGCGGCCCGCCACTCCTTGAGGTTAAAGGGCGGGTTGGCCATGATATAGTCGGCCTTGAGATCCGGGTGCTGGTCCTTAAAAAAGCTGTCAGCCGGAACGTCGCCCAAGTTGCCGCTGATGGAGCGGATGGCCAGGTTCATCTTGGCCAGCTTATAGGTGGCACCAATGGACTCCTGACCGTAGATGGAGATGTCCCTGGTATTGCCATGGTGGTTCTCGACAAACTTGATGGATTGGACGAACATACCGCCAGAACCGCAGCAGGGGTCATAGATCTTGCCCTTGTACGGCTCGATCATCTCGGCAATGAGGTTAACCACATCCTTGGGCGTATAGAACTCACCACCGCCCTTGCCCTCCGAGGCCGCGAATTTGCCCAGGAAATACTCATAGACCCGGCCGACCACGTCTTCCTTTTTGTCCGCCACCGTATCAATATTGGAGATGGAATCAATGAGCGCCGCCAGCTTGGAGCCATCCAACCCCAGGCGGGAGAAGTAGTTGTCCGGCAGCGCCCCCTTCAGGGCCTTGTTGTTCTTCTCCACCGTAGAGAGGGCGGTATCGATCTTGATGGCAATGTCATCCTGCTTGGCGTGCTGCTTAACATAGGACCAGCGCGACTCCTCCGGCAGGTAAAAGACATTCTTCATGGTGTAGAACTCCACCTGATCCAGATACTTCTCCTTGCCCTCATCGATCAGCTCGGCCCGCCGCTCCTCAAACTTGTCACTGGCAAATTTCAGAAAGATGAGGCTGAGCACCACATGCTTATACTCCGACGACTCCACCGAGCCGCGCAGCTTATTGGCGGTATCCCACAGATTTTGTTCAAAGCCGTTTGTCTTATTGTTCGCTGTATTCTTCTGCGCCATACCCTAACCTCATAAAATTACAAATAAAACTACTCAACAAGTTTATGTACCAGTAGGGGGCAGTTTGCTCAAGAGGAATAGGAATAATCTTTGCTAGGCAGGGGTGAAAAAAGGATGACGTTTTAAGTCTGATTGAGCATCCTGAAAAGAGCTGCCGCAATTTCGTCCGCATTACTCTGAACAGGGGATGGCTGTTCCTCGGCCAGAGAACGGATGATCTCCCCCTGACGCTGACAGGCAACCTCCCCATAGCTTAGAAAGGTTGTCAGCACCTTCTCATGGCCTAAGTTTTGACTCCAGGCTTTGAATGCTTCGGGGCTTAGGCAAATTTCCTCCCCTAACTGGACGAGAGTGTTTCTGAAACTATGGGGGTTGAAATAAGGTAACCCCGCAGTTGTAAAGGCTTCTTTGAATATTGTGCGAATTGAATTAGCCGTACTCCAGTGTTCTTTGGTTAATCCCACTGCTTCAAATTGATTTGTAGAGCCAATGGCAATACGTGTTTTGGGGAATAAGGGGTCATCATTACCCCAGAGTTTTTCATGCTGTAGGTATGAGACCCATTGAGTAACAATTTCAAGAATGTCATCACCTACAGGAAAGAAGTAGGTTGTGAATGTTTTGCTGAATTTTGTTTTGACCTCGCGGGCGTCCTGGTGAACACATCCTGCGGTTAAGTCTATATGCTTTAATTTCATAGAGGCAATGGCACGATCGCGAGCCCCGGTCAGAATGGTGAAAGCCACTAACGCACGGTTGCGACGCTCTATTTCTGTCCCAGTCGGCATCATAGTAATAACATGCTTAATTTGATCCATGGTGGGGACTTGCTGCGGCCGTTTTGCATTGGCAATACGAGTGTCCTTGTCGGACAGGTTGAAATATTCAGCATCGTAATATTGGACGCGTGATTTATAACCTGGTTCCCGTGATAGCCAATGAAAAAAGCGTTTAAGTTGCGTGAATGTGGAGTGCAGCGTTGCCTTGCTGAGATTTTTCCCCGACTGTTTTCCCTTTTGGTTGGCAAGGTGTGTTTTAAAGCCAACGGCCTGTTGATGGTGAAATGCTTTAAAATCTCTAAATTTGGTGTAATTCTCGAAGCGATTTAAAGCCTTCGCCGCCACATCAACAGTTGCCTCATTATGGCGTTGTGCTTCCTTTAAGTAAGTGAAATATTTGCGCTTGATTCGTTCGTTAGATGAGTTGTGCTTTTTCATAGTCTGTTACTCCTTCTTTTAAGTCACTGTTTAGGCTGGGCTTAGTTATCTTAACTATGTGTCACTGTTCTTCCGAGATCGTGATGTCTATTTTCTCTTTGATCTGGTGCAATTTCGCGCTATTGATACGTTGATTGATCACGCTTTTGCAGTCTGGACAAATAGCCTTGAGGTTGCCAAATTTTGCGGTGACAGGGGTGTATTCAGCCATGTCTTCTGCCGGTCGTTTAGGGACACGGCATTTCACACAATAGATCTGTCCAGGCTTGCATGGATGTTTGTTTTTGGTACGGCGTTTATTGAGGAACTCCACAAGCTCTTGACCCTGGATTAACATGGGGCATTTGTCATCAATGGTGGCAAGCCCGTTTTTAGTCCAGTTACGAACCGTATTTTTATGTTTGCCCAGTAATTTCGCCACTTCTTCCACGGTGTAGCTCCGGTGGATTTTGACGAGGCGATGATTGGGGTGCAGTTTTCCCATGGCTTAGTTTTTATCCTTTCCATCTACTTGGCACTGTAGATGGGTAATAAATGTTATGGAGGGGTGGTATATATAGAATAGTGACAATACTGTTACTCCAAAGGACGTTTTGTGTTTTAGTACGTTTGTCTTGATATTCTCGGCAGTTAAGTCGAGCTTGGCTCTTTATGGAGTGTCAATATTGTTACCCCAAAGTGTCAGCTGTTTCCCTTTTGGAGTATCCGTTTTGTTATTTGGAATGGCCTTTTTAGGTGACACATTTGTTATCGACGTTTTCTTTTTCTTGGCGTGATACGCCGCCCAACCTCTGCCTTGGCGAGAGTCTTTCTTGCGGGGTTTCTTTGCTGGGCGAAACGAAGGCGTGTCATGGTCTTGCCACCTGTCATCGATGAAATATTTGGTCATGTCACCTGAGCGCCCACCTGAGCCATAATGAGTGATGTCGAGGAACCCTTTTGCTATTAATTCATCAATAGCATTCCGGAACTCGCGGCGACCAATCCCCTTTTTGTCAGCTTCTGAATAGGGGTAAACTATTTCGCCATTATTCCGGATGATCCAGTCAGCAGACTTTTTGGGTCTTTTGACCTGTTCCATCTGGCGTTTGCGTAGGAAATCCAAGTAAACAAGCATGGCCCATTTGGTCAGTGACCTGAAGGCTGAAGATCTAAGAAGGTTCTTGTCGAACCAGATATTCTTAACCATTGGCCGTTAACTGTTGTCGCGAACGTCAATGCATGCTGCCAGCCAGGCATCAATCTCATTATCCAACCACCCGACAGCCCTCGGTCCCAGATTGATGGGCTTTGGAAAGGTGCCATCCTGTATGTATAGGTAAATGGTTGAGCGAGAGAGACCTGTGCGTCTTTCGACCTCTTTGCGTCGAAGGATGTAGGATTTTTCTTGATGTGTATTCGCCATAGTAATGCCTCATAGGTTTGAATTGGTAATTGCTGGACTATGAGGGAACTATACGAGTCTTTTTTGGGGAAAAATAGGTAGGTGAGTTACGAAAACTATCCCTATAAAGATGAAGGAATGGTGGGTGAAAAAAAAGAGGAACTATAGGGGTAATAATTTGTGAATATTTGAGAAAATATAGGGATAACAGTAGGAT
>JAQIBE010000224.1 GCA_027859235.1 Desulfobulbaceae bacterium | reverse complement strand
CGTGAATTTGCCCGCCAGACCGGTATCGGCGTGATCAACACCTTCATGGGCAAGGGGGTGGTGCCGCGCACGTGGCCTGAATCCCTTTTCACCATTGGTCTCCAGGCCCAGGATCATATCCTCTGCTGTCTGCAGCAGGCCGATCTCGTCATTGCCATCGGCTATGATCTGGTCGAATATGCGCCGCAGCTGTGGAGCTCGGCCTGTTACGGTGGCGACGGGAGACAGATCATCCATATTGATTGTCTGCCGGCGGAGGCCGACGAGTATTATCAGGTTGATCTGGAGCTGGTGGGGGATATGACCTACAGCCTGTCGCAGCTGACCGGCCAGCTGGGACAGGCTGGGTACCGTGCGGACATTAGGTATCGGGAGACCATCCGCTCTCTGCAGCTGGCTGATCTGGATGAGCATCGGTCTGATTGCACTGAGGGGGTGATTAAGCCCCAGAAGGTGCTGGCCGATGTGCGGGAGGTGATGGGGCCGGATGATATTGTCCTCAGTGATGTCGGCGCCCATAAAATGTGGATTGCGCGGTATTATCAATGTGATGAGCCCAACACCTGTCTCATCTCCAACGGCTTCTGCTCCATGGGGTTTGCCCTGCCCGGTGCCATTGGTGCAAAGCTGGTCCATCCTGACCGCAGGGTGCTGGCCATTTGCGGTGACGGCGGATTTCTGATGAATGTCCAGGAGATGGAAACCGCCCTGCGGGTCGGGGCGAATATTGTCGTCATGGTGTGGGAAGATAAGGCGTATGGTCTGATTGAATGGAAGCAGAAGAACAGCTTCGGCACCCATTCAGATCTCTCCTTTGCCAACCCTGATTTTAACCAGTTGGCCGTAGCCTTCGGTTGGCACGGCATTCGGGTGGAGAAGAGTGACGATCTGCAGCCGGCGCTGGAGGAGGCGTTTCGCTTGAATCGGCCGGTGCTCCTGTCCCTGCCCATTGATTATCGTGAAAATATGTATTTGAGTAAGAAGCTGGGTGCGATTGCCTGCCCCATTTAGACGGCGGCTCCACCACCCCTGTCTCTTCCGCCTTAAGCAAAATGTTCATTCCTCAACATGGAGTTGTCATGCTCAACGAAACCTATCCCTATTATCTTGGTAATAAGCCTGTCTATGCGAATACTGATCTTGAGGTGACGGATAAGTTCAGCAACGAGGTGGTCACTCGGGTGGCCCTGGCGGACGAAGCGGTGATTGATCAGGCCATCGGATTGGCCGTTGCTGCGGAAAAGGCAATGGCGGCTCTGCCGGCCTGGAAGCGGCAGGACATACTCCTGCATTGTGTGCGCCGGTTCAGCGAGCGGTTTGAGGAGTTGGCCCAGGCGCTCTGTGTTGAGGCCGGCAAACCCATTCGCGATGCCCGCGGTGAAGTGACCCGGCTGATTGACACCTTTCAGATTGCCAGTGAAGAAGCGGTGCGGATTGGTGGTGAGGTTGAGCCGCTGGACCGCAGTGCGCGAACCACGGGGTATCTTGCCATGACAAAGCGGGTTCCGGTGGGGGCCTGTTCCTTTATCGCGCCCTTTAATTTCCCCCTCAACCTTGCCGCCCATAAGGTGGCACCCGCCATTGCCGCGGGTTGTCCCTTTGTCCTGAAGCCCGCGAGTCTCACCCCCATCGGCGCCCTGATCATCGGCGAGACGCTGGCGGAGTGCGATCTCCCCGACGGCGCCTTTTCCATTCTACCCTGCAGTCGTGAGGGGGCCCGCCTTTTCACCGAAGATGAACGGTTGAAACTCTTGAGCTTCACCGGTTCGCCAGAGGTGGGGTGGGCGCTGAAGGCAAAGGCCGGCAAGAAAAAAGTGGTGCTGGAGCTTGGCGGCAATGCGGCCTGTATTGTCGATCATGATACGGATATCACGGACGCGGTTTCCCGTGTCGTCATCGGGGCCTTTTACCAGTCCGGTCAGAGCTGTATCGGGGTGCAGCGCATCATGGTCCATGAGGATATCTATGCTGACTTCAAGGCCAAGCTGGTCTTTGCCACCAAGGGTTTGAAGATGGGTGATCCGCGTCAGGAAGAGGTCTTCATCGGCCCCCTTATTCATGAAAAGGAGGCGGTGCGGCTCCAGGAGTGGATCGAGGAGGCGGTGGCGCATGGCGGAAAACTGCTGACCGGCGGGGGGCGTGACGGTGCCTTCCTTGAACCGACCCTGCTTGAAGGGGTTGATCCGGCGGATCGGCTCTGGCAGGAGGAGGCCTTCGGTCCGGTGGCGGTCCTTACGAAATTCTCTGATTTCAGTGAGGCGTTGGCTATGGTGAATGATTCCCGCTTCGGTCTGCAGGCCGGTATCTTCACCCGGGATATCTATAAGGCGCATCTGGCCTGGGATACACTGGAGGTCGGCGGGGTGGTCATTGGTGATATTCCGTCCTGGCGGGCCGATCAAATGCCCTACGGCGGGGTGAAGGATTCCGGCCTCGGCAGGGAAGGCATCCGTTATGCCCTTGAAGACATGACTGAAATCAGGCTCATGGTTATTCGTACTCTTCCCGTGACCTGAGGTCTGGATGGGTGTACATTCACGTTTTTTTGATTTTGGATAGCCGTTGATTCCCCATGACAACAACACCCCTCGCCGAGCAATCTGTCGCTGACTACCTTGCGGCCTTAAAAGAGTCCCCTCGCTTCGGCGCGCAGGTGGTGCACCATGAGTTTCTGCCCGGTTCCGCCGCGCAGTTTGCAACCCTGGAACACCCCCTTCCCGAGGTTCTCACCCAAGCCCTTTTTGCGGATGGTCAAAGGGGGTTGTACACCCACCAGGTCACAGGAATTAATCGTATCCGTGGCGGGGAGGATGTCCTTGTGGCCACCCCTACCGCCAGTGGCAAAAGTCTGATCTATACGATCCCGGTGCTGGAAACCATGCTGGGCGGGCTGGATAAAACCGCGCTCTATCTCTTTCCCCTCAAGGCGCTGGCCCGGGATCAGCTCCGCGCGCTGACAGAGATAAATCAGCGGCTGCCGGATTCCGCAAAGTTCAGCGCTGCGGTGTGTGATGGCGACACCTCTAGTTATATGCGGCGCAAATTAAGGGATCATCCCCCCAATATCCTCCTCTCAAACCCTGATATGCTCCATCTCTCCCTGCTGGGGTATCACGAGCGCTGGGCCTCTGTGTTCAAGGGGCTGACCCATATTGTTATTGATGAGGTGCATACCTATCGCGGGGTCTTCGGTTCGCACATGGCGTGGGTGCTTCGCCGTCTCCGCCGCATTTGCGCCCTCTACGGCTCAAATCCCCAGTTTCTCCTCTTTTCGGCCACGGTGGGGAATCCTGAGGAACTTGGCGAACGGCTCACGGGCAAGACCATCCCCGTCATAAAGGAGAGCGGGGCGCCGGTTGCACCGAAACATTTTGTCTTTTTTGACCCGCAGGAGGGGGCTGCCATGGCCGCATCCAATATGCTGGA
>JAQIBE010000203.1 GCA_027859235.1 Desulfobulbaceae bacterium | reverse complement strand
CATTGACCGTTCGTCCCTGTATCAGGCCCAGACGCCCCAGGTTATGTCAGCCTCTGTGCTGCGTCAGGCCTT
Source organism: Desulfobulbaceae bacterium (assembly GCA_027859235.1). Classification (GTDB taxonomy): domain Bacteria; phylum Desulfobacterota; class Desulfobulbia; order Desulfobulbales; family SURF-16; genus JAJRUT01. The sequence continues at coordinate 2,246 of JAQIBE010000203.1, read as the reverse complement.
GCAGCAGGCTGATGCGGATGGGTTTGCGGGTACGGATGAGGCCTCGCTGCTGGAACATATCGGCGAAAAGATGGTAGTGGTTGATGGTGATGAACAGAACATTAAGGTGACACGGCCTGGTGATTTACACATGGCGGAGAACATCCTGGCGCGGCGAGGTGCAGCATTGACTACAGAAATACGGGTGGGCCATGGCTTTGATGCCCATAAACTTGTGGAAGGCCGCGATCTCGTTCTCGGTGGGGTGACCATCCCCCATACCCTTGGTCTGCTGGGTCATTCGGATGCCGATGTCCTGACCCATGCCCTGTGTGATGGGTTGCTTGGAGCGGCTGGTCTCGGGGATATCGGGGTGCATTTTCCTGATTCCGATGCAACATACAGGGGGATTTCGTCCATTAAACTTTTGGCCCATGTCGCATCACTGTTGCGGGAAAAGGGTTATGTGCTGCATAATGCTGATATTACGGTTGTGGCCGAGGCGCCGAAACTGTCGCCCTATTGGTCTGGGATGAAAGCGCATCTGGCCCGGGCCTGTCAGGTGTCCGGGGATTGTTTCAATCTTAAAGGAACCACTACTGAAAAGATGGGTTATACTGGGCGTAAAGAAGGGATTTCAGCCCATGCCGTGGTCCTGATTAAGAGAGGATAAGTGGTTTGGTGGTACTTGTAGCTTTTTAATTTCAAAAATGATTTCTTAGTTGCTTGTTTTGACAGAAATTGGGAGATAAGGCACTAATCCGCTGAAACGGGAATTAAGGATTGGATAAGTGGTTTGGTGGTACTTGTAACTTGTTAATTTTAAAAATGATCCCTTAGTTTCTTGTTTTTGACAGAAATTGGGAAATAAGGCACTAATCCGCTGAAGCGGGAATTAAGGATTGGATAAGTGCCTTGGTGGTACTTGTAACTTGTTAATTCTAAAAATGATTTCTCAATTTCTTATTTTTTAACAGAAATTGGGAAGTAAGGCACTAATCCGCTGAGACGGGAATTAAGGTTTGGATAAGTGCCTTGGTGGTACTTGTAACTTGTTAATATTAAAAATGATTTCTCAATTGCTTGTTTTTTTAATAGAAATTGGGAAGTAAGGCACTAAATGCAGATTTCACTTAATACCCCGGCCCTGTTGTTTCCAGCCATATCACTCTTGATGGTGGCCTATAGTAATCGCTTCAATGTGCTTGGCGCGCGGATACGTGCCTTGAACGCCGAGTATAAAACCTGTGCTGATGATGTGATTTTAGACCAGATCTGGATTCTCAAAAAACGGGTATTGCTCATTCGTAATATGCAGGCCTGCGGTGTTATATCCCTCTTTACCTGTGTGGTGTGCATGACCTTTCTCTTTGCCGGATATGAAATAGTCGGCCAGGCCTTGTTCGGGGTGAGTCTGTTTTTTATGCTTTGTTCACTGGCCCTTTCTTTGCGGGAAATTACACTTTCAGTTGCAGCCTTGAACTGTATGCTTGATGCTATTCAAGAGGATGTGAAGAAATGAGCGGAATAGTTTTTTTAATATGATTACTGCTGAAGTTTAGCCAAGGATATGTCCATTATTGGTTTTAACAGAGTTTCAGAGTGAAGTTAGGGGCCGTTAAGAATGTTGACTGTTTGTATCAATTTCTTTACGGCCCCTTATGCAGCTATGGACATCTCGCTGGCCATGTTTTTTTACAACTGCTTTACGGTTTACGGTTGCCAGTTTACGGTTCAAGGTAAAAAGCATCAGATAACGTCAACATCCACGAACTGTAAACCGTAAACTGGCAACTGGTAACTTGTCGGAATGACAGAATGATGCTCGACACTCTCTAAGTTAGGCTGAAGTTGGGTGTTAATCATGTTTTTTAATCATCAATACTGTACGTTTCCACCTGCACGCGTGCCGTACCCTTCCGGTAGAATCCAAGCTGTTTGGCACCCGCTGCACTCACATCAATAATGCGCCGGCCTGAATGACGATTATGGATGGATGGAAAGGGGCCGCGGTCATTGACTCGGGCTATGATCCACTTGCCGCTGTCGATATTGGTTATTTTGACATTGGTGGGAAGGGGCAGAAATTTATGGGCCGCAGACAGACCCTTGGGGTTGAATACCTCGCCGTTTGCCGTCATGTGCCCGTCTTTTTGCTTAAGGGTTTCTTCGCCGTACCATGAAGCAATCCCTGTTTCACTGTAGGACTGCGCCTCGGCGATGGACATGGGGGTGTATCTCTTGCCTTTGACCACATAGGGGTTATT